>CAKSGP010000006.1 GCA_934454745.1 uncultured Clostridia bacterium | reverse complement strand
GCCTGAGATAATGAGGGTGTACAGTCATTAAATTCCAACGCTTGAAGCAAATCCCGTTGTTCAATATCGTTAAGATATGAAAGCTCTACTGCCGGAGTAAAAGAAATCTGTCCGTCATCAACATATTTCAAAAGTTCGGGCAAAAGATTGGTTAAACGTATATACCTATGTATCTGATTACGGCTTTCGCCGCTTTCTTCTGCTATAACCTCATAGGTATTTAACCTTTTCCCAACTTGGGAAGAAGTTAAATCTGTGCGCTCACCTTGTCGATTCATAGCCTCAACTTTCATCTTATAAGCAAAGGCTTTTTCACTTGGGAGAAGATGTTCACGATGTAAGTTGCTGTCTACCAAAGCAATAGTCGCTTTATCTCTGTCCATTTCATAAACAAAGGCAGGAACTTCTGTAAGTCCTGCCCGTTTGCTTGCAAATAATCTGCGGTGTCCTGAGATTATTTCATATTCGCTGTTTTCGATAGGTCTTACAATAAGCGGTGATAATATTCCGTTTTCTTTTATGCTTTGGGTTAACATTTCCATTTCCTCATTCTCCTCAACTTTATATGGGTGGTTTTCAAAAGTCTTTAATTTATCGACTTGTATCATTTCGGGATTTTTCATTATCTTTCGACCTCCTTATTTCGTTTCTTAGCTTCGATTTCCTGACGAATTTCTTCGGGAACCTTTGAATATAGCTTTTGTAAGGATTTCAACTTGTTTACGCAACACATTTAATTCCATCAAACGACTGTCTGCTTTATCACGAGCTTCTACAAAAGCGTCAGTTAATGCCTTTTTATCCTTTTGCTCTGCTTCTAAGGCGTTGTAGAGCATATTTACCTTTGTTCTGAAGGTCTCAACTCTAAGAACCCAATCCTCAATCAGCTTGATTGCTTTTTCAGAATTTTTTGAGGCGTTAGTGAAATTGGTGTTTTTCAATACTGCTTCAATTTCTTCCTGCATCTTTTCAAGCTTTGCAGCAGACTTGAATATGTTGCTCGGTATATGTTTTCTGTTGGTTAGAGTTGCCGATGTACCTCGCTCTATATCAGGATAAAACTTTACCATGAACTCGTGAAATTCATCCTGCCATTTGGAGAGTTTTGCACGGTTGCCGAGTATTTCTTTTGCAGTAAGTCTGTTGTCCTCTGTCAAGGGAACAAAACATAGGTGCATATGAGGGGTCTTTTCATCAAGATGGATTACCGCCGAGAAAATCATATCCGATCTGATTTTGCTTTTGATAAAATCAACAGCTCTTTGGAAATATTCAACCATTTTATCGTGTGTCATATCTTTGAAGAATTCAGGACTTGCCGTTATTAAAGTATCTACGAATCTTGTACTGTCTTTGCGAACACGGCATCCCGATTCTTTAATCCTTTTATCAACTTCCGCTTTATATCTCATCTGCGATGCAATCAGGTGAATATTGTTATGACTCTTTGAAATGTCGATGTCGGGATTGCTCTTATATTCCTCTTTGGTACGCTCGTGATGTGCTTCTATCTTCGTTGCCGGGTTACCTTTTTGTTTTGAAAATCTTAATATTACAGATGCCATTATTCTTTATCCTCCATTCCGAATAGTTTCTTTGCCGCTTCCATCTTGGCTGCGGCTTCTTCTTTTCTGAAATTCATTCCGTTAAACATAACCGGAACGCACATACCGAGAACTCTGTCGTATATCCGCTTATGCGGAATGTCAGTAGGAAATTTTAGTTCGTCTAATGTTAAGTTGGTGGTAACAATAAGTGGTTTACCGCTTTTATAACGAGTGTCAATTACGTTATATACCTGTTCCAAAGCATATTCCGTACCTCGTTCAATGCCCAAATCGTCGATAATGAGAAGGCTATGGTCGTTGAGTCGGTCAAGATATTTGTTCTTATCACTCTCTGCGAATAAGTCGTTTAGAATAGTCGAGAAGTTTGTCATCTTGACAGATACATTTTGTTCTACCAATGCATTTGCAATACAAGCGGCAAAAAAGGTTTTGCCCGTTCCGACATCTCCCCAAAGGACTAAGCCTGCGTTTTTGGAAGCGAAATCTGACCATTTGTTTACATAATCCCTTGCAACCTTCATAACGGGATTTTTGCCGTTGTCCTTTTCAAAAGTCCAACTGTATAATGCGTGATCCTCAAAGCAGAGAGATTTCAACATATTAAGTCGTTGCATACGTTCAAATTCTTTATGTGTCATAAGCTTTCGCCCTACTTACAAGAATAGTTTGTAGGTTTAATATCCTTCTTTAACCAACTAAGGATTGTGGCATAGTGGTTACTGTAGGATTTGCCCTTGGTTTCCATATACTCAGATAATCTTTCAATGTACTTATCTGCATATATCGGATATTCATTTTTTAGAGATTCATATTCCGAGGGAGTGAGCGATACATTTTTGTATCGCCCGTATATCTCTCTATCTGAATCTATCTCTATCTTTATATCTGTCTCTTTTTCTATCTCTATCTCTGGTGGACATTTTTCGGACAAAGCTTGGACATTTGGCGGACATTTGTCCGACTCTTGTTCTTTAAGAGCTTTTACATTTGCCCGTGTAATTCTTTTTCTGTCAGCTTCGGTTGATGTTTTACCGACCATCCCTTCAAGCTCCATCATAAAGTAGGAGTTATCGGGGAGCTGCTCGACCAATCCAAACTGAATAAATAGCTGTAGTGCCTTTTCAACCGTGCCTACATCATATCGTGTTATTGTTGCGAGCATCGCCGGAGTCATTACAATTTCTTCGTTGAGCATCAAGTGTCCGTTGTTTTCCAAAGATGCGGTAAGAAGCTTGAGTAATATAAGACAGTAGACGGCACCGTTTGGCATACTCTCCAAAAGAATAATATCTTTTCTGTTGAAGAAGTCTGCACGGAGCCTCATATAGTAATATTTTTGGTTTGTAGCCATGCTTTTTAGCCTCCTTGTGATGTGTTTTCTGTTTTGTAAATCCGCAGGTTTACAATTCGATTAAATCACAAAAAACTTGACTCGTAAATAGGTTTGGTGTATACTTTAGGTAAGTCTAAAAACGCAAAGATGCAATTCCCATAAAAAGAAGGTGTTACACTTGAAAAAGAAAATAGAACTTCCTAACATACCAATGCTTAAAAAGCCCGTAATAGCTATAAATATCGACTTTAAGAAGAAAAAAGAGCATCTTGTAATCGGAGATTTTGACAATGTAAATGCGTTTGTTCGAGGTCAAAAAAATGCTGAAATAATTTTTGAGAAAATTCGCCCACTTGGTTCATTTTTGCTTGACATCATCACCGAGTCGGAGTATTTTGCTGATGTAAAAGCTAATTTTTGTGAAACTTCTAAAGAAAAATTCAATGAAAATCTATGTGTTATTGAGGGATTATACGAAGCAGAGAATCCCGTTTTGAAATTCATTGCTTTGTCTTTATGGGAGGAATACAACAGAATCGTAAAAGCAGGCAAAGAAAAAGACGAGGATTACCCCGTCTTGGAAAGAATGGAAGATTTAACACTCCCGTTCAGATATAGCTTGATAAATAATATATTGTTTTGGCAGAAGCACAAGCCATTTAATCCTCTTATGGATATGCCTTCTGAATATTACAGATACCCTGCATTAAATTTGGTTATTCCGCAGGCAAAAGAGACTACGGAATATATCGCATCTGACTTTACATTATTTCCGTTAATTGTTCATTACCTGAAAACTATCTATGAACATAAAAAGTATTTCAGTTATTGCAAGGTATGTAGCAAGCTGTTTCTTGCTCCGGATAATAACAAGACCTTTATCTGCTCTGACAAGTGCAAAGCAAAGCAGCAGAAGATGAATAAGAAAAAATATGATGATGAACATAAAAACGATCATACCGAAAAACTTCATAAAGCAGAGTATCAGTATTGGTTTAACCGCCTTTCAAAGGCAAAACGGAAAAATAACGAGAAAGCTATTGCCGACATCGAAAAAGCTTTTGCTAAATTTAAAGAAATTTCCAACATAAAGAAAAAGCAAGTTAATGATGGTTTGCTTTCTCACAATGGATATTATGGATGGTGCATTGAACAGAGAGGTGTTATTGATGACATCATGATGAAACACGGTCTGTTTGACAGAGGCTAATCTTCGCAGCCCGATACACCATTTACCGATTCCACAAATTACTGCAGGTCTGACCGTCTGCCAACCGCACGGCAGACGACCATCCCTTTGTAATTTTGCCGTCTGCGAAAGTATGTTGCTCAAAAACGGCGAGCAACATATTTTCACACCCGCCCCGTCGGCAAAGGTGTAACACACTGCACTTTGCAAGCAAAGAAGTGCGCCAAACGTTCCCTTTGGATTCCCTCAAAAAGAGTATATATCTGCAATTACGGCGCAGATATATACTCTTTTTTAATCATCACTGAGGTATCGAACCTTGTGATGATTACATAGTAAATGTTGTTAGCTTACAAATTTACTATGTTGATTTATTTATCCCATACATAGGATAAATTAAATCAGAAACCGCTTTCATTTGCAAAAATGAATCGCTTTCTAATTAAACAAAACAACCACCTCAATTGTAAAGTGAAATGCAATACTTGTTTGTTTGATTTACATTTTTGAGTATATAAATTATAATTATGAACGGGTGTTGCATTTTGTTTTGCAAAAAATAAAAAGGAAAAAAATATCTGACTACTTATCAAGAGTAGATGCATAGTTTACGCCATCCTTAACAAATCATCTATTTTCTGATACTTCATATCACTTTTGCAATACCAGAATAATTGTTTTATTATAAAAAATGTTTGTTTTGTGCATTGATTTTTTGTCAAATATATGATAGAATTTATGACATAATATCGATTCTTTGCAAAAATGTTAATATTTGCAAGCTTTCTGCATAGATATAGCATTGAGTAAGTACAAAGAATATGATATTCTTAATTTAATACATTCACACAGAGTGTCGGTTATGCTGCAAAGGCTTATTAGCGAGGCATAATCGGTGTAAAGGAAATGGGGTGAGAATCCCCTGCGGTTAAACTGTCGGTGTGTGCATCGAATGTTTTATATCCGTTATCGAAAGATAGTCATTGGGAAACTGAGAAGGCAGGATATGAAAATGCGGACGAATCAGTCTATATGGTGCGAGTCACAAGACCTGCTTTGATGTTATTCCGTAAGTGCGCATTTGCATAGGAATGATGTTTTCGGATTGAGGTGCTGAAATGTAATATTTCAGGGCTTTGTCCCATATTCTCATCTGAATTGTGATTAATCACAGAAAAACTCAGCTGTGGTAATTTTTCAAAGAAAAATTGCCGCAGTTTTTTTATTGCCTGCGGTAAGAAAAGTCGGGAGGTGAAAATCATAGAAAAGGATTTACAAACACTGCAAAGGCAAGAAGCAGAATTTGCAAAAACACACAAAAGAGGTACAGACGAAGAACTTATCGCTTACCTTGTGAAATGTTCAAAAGAGCTTGGCAGATATCCAAAGAAAGACGAAATTGTTGGACATACATACTTAAAAGTACGACTTGGTCCTTGGCCTCGCATTTTAGAGCGAGCGGGCTTAAAGGAAAAAAGCCAAAAGCGAACCCAAAAAGAACAGAAAATGAATTGGACAGAAAACTCAAAATCTGTCATCAATCACGGCTCAATCAATCATCACAAAAAACAAGCCGAAAAGAAGTTTTTGAGGGAACTGAAAAAGCCCGAACGTGTAATGCTCGAAAATGAGTTTTCAGAGCAGCACAAAAATGATACCGATGCAGAGCTTTATGAATATTTAAAAGAATTAATAGCAAAGTGCGGTAAAAGGCTTAACCCGACAAATACAATCGGATATACATATCTTGTGAAAAGATTGGGCGCTTGGAACGAAGTAATGAGACAAATAAGTATGGATTTAAAAAACGAAAATGAAAGGATTGGGACAACATGAAAACAAAACGAATTTTAAGTTTGCTTTTATCAATTATAATGATATTAAGTACACTTCCAATGACAATTTTTGCTGAAAACGAAGAGCCGGGTGCTGTTGTCAGCTTTACAGCTCAGGCATACGGAAACTTTTTATGTGCTCCGCAGATTGAAACTGCTGTAAGCGGCAATAAAGCCGAAAGCTACGGTTTGAAAGACTCTATAGAAAACGGAACTTCCGTTCTCGACGCACTTGTTGCTTTGCATGAAATTGTATTTAAGCAAACTTTTACAAAGGATACCCTTGCTAATTTTCTTTCTGTAGATGAAAATGGATATATTTCAAAGGTGTTCGGTAAAGAAACAACAGCAGTCGGCTTTGTACTGAATGGTGCGTACCCCAACGATGGAACAAAAAGTGATTGGGGCGGATACAACGGAACAACCGTAACAACTCAAAAGCTTGTTGATGGAGATGTTGTTGAGTTTTTTGCCTATCAGGATACAGCGAACTGGTCTGATGAGCTTGCTTGGTTTGAATATAAAGGCAATGCTATTACGGATATCACCGCAGCGCCTGGTACTGCCGCAAAACTGACTCTTAAATCTTCTTCATATATGATGGCGTATCAATATATTGATGCGGATGCTATTCATGCTGTAGGTTCCCCTGTTTCCGGTGCCCAGCTTGCACTTGTAGATATCGGAAGCGGTACTGTTACTGATGTATCGGCTGCTTTAACAGATACAAATGGCGTGGTCACGGTTACTGCACCTGCTGCTGAGGGGACATATTATCTTACCGCTTATATACCTGAGGGTACTACGGGCGAACCGCTTATTATGTCGCTCACAAAAATTATCGTAAGCGAAGATGCTCCGCAGGCAGATCCTTGCGCTTTAAGTTCTCTCAGTGTTGCAAGCTTCGACAGCAATCCGGATGCACTTGAACTTACACCGAAATTTTCTAGTGATGTAACAGAGTATTCCGTTCCTGTTCTTTCATTCCCTGATATGGATATAGGGGTGTTCCGCAGCGTTTATGTCAAAGCTGTCGCAGAATCCGAAGATGCCGTAATTACCGCAGAGTGCAATGGTGTTTCGGTAAACATAACGGATGCGTCCAACTGGACAATGTTGAACGGCGCACTTATAGGCGGAAAAAATAATATAATCATGGTTACTGTTGCTGAATCAAGCGATGCCAATGCAGAAACGAGAATCTACTCTGTTAAGGTTCCAATGAAGCCGCAGACAAATACTGCACCTGCTCCTGTAGAGGCACAGACTGCTGAAAGCATTACTATAGACGATAAATACACCGTTAGCTTAGATGAAGCATTTACCGATGCAGATGAAGTAGATGAACTTACATATAAAGTATCGATAAATGGTGAAGAGGCAACTACAGCCGATGCAAATTACAGTTTTATACCGGATAAAGCAGGTGAATATACACTTACATTCACGGCAAACGACGGCACTGCCGACAGCGAACCATATATCGTAATCCTGACTGTAACTGCCGGGCTGCCGATACCCGAATCCATAACAATAGAGCACAACGCGAAAGATGTTCTCACAGATGGGGTAATTGTTTTTCAAAAGGGAGATAAATTTACTCTTACTGCATACGACCAGGACGGAAACGAAACTCCCGTCACATGGAAAAAAACTTCATCCTGGGATACAACCTTTGTTGTTGATGAAGCTACCGGAGAAGTTGAAGTGACGCAGGATGTCTATTCCGGCACCTCTTATATTTATTTCAAAGCAATATCAACCCTTGATGAAACTGTTTCAGGGGAAATAACAATAAAGGCAACAGGAATTGCCATGAGCGAATATAATAAGTCTCAGACTGTTGCTTTGTCTGCTGACGGTCAAACTGCAAAGACTGCATCTATAACCGGCGGTATTAAGGGGTATAATATATGGAACTATAACATTCCCGAAGGAGTTGCGGAGCTTGCAGAAGACCCCGAAACAGGCAATTCAATCAAATTCAATGTATATCGCCCGGGAACAATCAGTGCAACATTTAAGCTGAACATAAATGAGGAACTTACCGGCACAGCCACAATTACTGTAACAGGTGTAGCGGTTGAAGACGAAGTCGGTAATAACGGCAAAACATACTTAGGTATAAACACAAATAATCCAAACCCGACCAAACAGCTTAAAGCTTATGTTTCTGAGGGCAGAAGCGTGGCAAGCTGGTCAAGTGCTGATGAATCTATCGCTGCAGTTGATGAAAACGGACTTGTTACAGCAAAAGGTGTCGGAAGTGTTATAATAACCGCTGCAGATAGCGAAGGCACAACAGGCGGAATAAAGGTTGTTGTCCAAAGTGAGGAAATTCCGTACTTTGAAAATCTGCAATTTTTAAGCAGTGCCATAAAGGATTACAGTACGGTATATGCATTTGCACCGACTACAACAGATTACAATCTTGATATAAAGACATACAGCACATCAAAGCTTACTTTACAGAATACAACGCTATTTGATGATGAAAAATATAATGCAGTTGCAGAATATACAGATATTAACGGAGAAAAGCAATCTGTATCAATAAACAGCGGTGCTATTACATATCTTGATGGTATTCCTTTTGATGAGTCAAAGGTAACAATAACACTTTCCGATAAGAGCAATGCCGATAATAAAACTACATACAATTTTACGGTGACCAGACCGAGAGACCTCACTAAAACAATAAAATCAAATGGTTTTGTACTTGTTCCTGACGGAAGAAGTCTTTTAGCAACAAAATATAATGGTTATGCTGAGGGTACAATGTTCAAACTTACCGAAGACGGTGAGTTTAAAACAGGCTGGGGTTCAAATCTTGATACAGGGGTGTCGGGAACACATTACTTCTACAAATGCTTCGCATTTGATGATGTAAAGGAATTTGCACTGAATATTACAGGAAATACTGTTTATGAACACCTGCGTTACAGTGCAAATGGTGAGGAATGGACGGAACTTCCACAGGGTGGCGGAGCAACAGAGAAAATGAGTGCCGGTGACGACGATCTAACCATTAAGATTCAGATTATAGATGACAAAACCTATACTGATAATGTTATTGCTGAAAAAGATGGATTTGCAGATTGTGAGCCAACGGAATATACCATTGTAGTCAGCAAAGCAAGCTCCTCGTATGCGGATGCACAAATGCTTACAGCAACAACTGATTCAGGCGATTGGTATCCGGGTACATTCAATAAGAATACATATACATATTCCATTGTTGTTCCGAGCAATGTGACAGAAAAAGTGCTTACATATACTGTTGCGGAGGGCGCAAAGGTAAAGCTTGGAAGCTCGGAACAAGTTGCAAACGAAGACGGAGTATATACACTTTCTTTGACAACAAGTCAAAAAATATTAACAATCACATCATCTGACGGCAAGGTGACAAATACATATAACTTTAAAATTCAAAAGAAGAGTGCAGGATACCCCGATAATGTAGTTGATTTTCTTTGCATAAACAGTCAGTACACCAATGGTATTGGAGCCGGAAATGGTGCATCACCTTGGGTTTCTCTTGCGGGTAACATCACCTCTATTGGTAACTTTGGCGGATATATTACATATTACTATGATGATGCCATAACTGATAACCCGAATAACAAATTTGGTATTGATTTCTATGTTTACGGAAATGCAAACAAAGATACATCCACCTCGACCAAAACAAGTTTCTTTGAGCCAGGACAGGTATGGGTTTCAGAAGACGGAGAAAACTGGTATGCTTTAGCGGGTTCTGCACACTATGACGATGGTGTTGACTGGAATTACAGCATAACTTATACAAAATCATCAAATGGCAAAACAGCTTGGACAGATAACCACGGAAACTCACATAACGGACTGTCCTATTCAGGTGTTTATCCGTCAGCAAGTATATATTCTATGAACAATCTTGCAGCATCTAATAGCATAACCTTGTCAGGTATTGCGCTGCCTGCAAGAAACGGACAAATTGCCACTGTAGGAGAAGCAACAGACGCATATCCTGTTAAATGGGGATATGCAGACTGTTTTGTAAACGGAACAAAGGGAAAAGATGTTAACCCTTATACTGACAATACAAACTTTGATTTGCAGACAAATGGGTTTGACCTTAAGTGGGCAGTCGATGAAAACGGCGAGCCTGTTGATGTATCTGACAAGGAGTTTCATTATGTAAAGATTGTTTCAGCATCAAATTTATGGCACTCATCATTTGGTGAAAAATCACCTGAAATTGCCGGTGTGGTCAAAACAACAGCTCAGGAAAATGCTGTGGGAATAACATCTGCACCTGCAGGAATTACGATTTCAGACGGTGCTGAATCGAAGGTTGTTAATTTAAAAGAAGGGCAGCAAGTTTACAGTGTAGATATCGGAGATATGAAATATGTTTCTGTCTCTGTAAACGGAGCAGCAGAAACAGACAATATCTACATCAACAACACCCGTATTTCTTTTGATGGTTCTGCCGATGGTTTCAAAATCACAAAAGAAGCCGGTGAGAAAAAAATCCGTGTAGTCGTTCAAAACGAAGAAAAAGAGCCGTTAGTTTACCTGCTGAAGATAAAGGGAACTGCAACAGAAACCAACGATTTAGTGGAAGGCATAAAGCTTGACATATCAGGCAGCAACCGTACGGCAACTACTAATGACGGCAAAGTATATACAACTTCTGTTGGATACCGCATTTCTTCTGTTGCGATATATCCTGTTGTTGACAACGACGTTGAGGTGACAATTAACGGAGAAAGCATCAAGGATGAATATTCACTTTCGACAGGCGAGAATGTGTTTACCATAATCGGCGAAAAAGACGGAATTACACATACGGTTACACTTAAGATAACAAAAGATTCCGCACCTGCATCAACCGGAACAATTACTGTGTATTTCACATTGCTTGGCGATGATGAACACGGTGAAAGCGAAGAAGTACATACTTTGAAACAGGGAAATCTTGACACTTGGATTTCAAAAACAGCTATTGAGGTAGATTCCCCCGCAACGGTTCTTGATGTTTTGGAAAAAGCTCTTGAAGGAAAACATACTTTTGTTAATGCAGATGGTAATTACATTTCCAAAATAGACGATCTTGCTGAATTTGATAATGGTGCTCTTTCCGGTTGGATGTACACATTAAACGGCGCTCATCCAAGTAAGGGTGTAGCAGAACAAAGTGTAAAGAATGGAGATAAAATTGTATTCCATTATACAGATGATTATACACAGGAAAAGGGTTCTGAAAAATGGCATGGCAGCTCATCTTCTAAAGCGCACAAAAAAGATGATGGACTAAAAGCAGAAGAAGAAAAAAAAGATGACGCTGTATCAGCAAAAACCGAATTTACAGAAAACACATTTATCGACATCAAAAAAGATGATTGGCACTACAATTACGTAAAGTATGTTTATGAAAATAATCTGATGCAAGGAACAGGCAACGGATTTGAACCCGAAAGCAAAATGACAAGAGCAATGCTTGTTACAGTTCTTTACAGAATGGCAAACCCTGAAGAAAAAGTGAACAATCATAACTTTGCAGATGTACCTGAAGGTCAGTGGTATTCTGATGCAGTTGCTTGGGCGACAGAGAATAATATTGTAAAAGGTGTGAGTGAGAACAAATTTGCTCCTGATGAAGATATTACCCGTGAACAAATGGTACTTATTATCTATCGATATGCAAAGATGCAGGGCTTTGATGCCGGCGGTGCTTCAAATCTCGAAAACTTTACAGATGCAAAAGACGTAAGTGATTGGGCACTTGATGCAATTCGTTGGGCAAACAAAACAGAACTTGTTAATGGCACAAGTGAAACCACACTTTCGCCAAAAGCTACGGCAACCCGTGCTCAAGTTGCAGCAATTCTTATGCGTTTTTGTGAGAATATAGCTAAATAAATTTAATGGCATTGTGCGAACAGTCAGTCCTAAAAAACTGACTGCTCGCTTTTGCCGTTTTAATAAGGAGCATTAAGAATGAAGAAATATATATCAATACTTTTAACTTTGACAATTCTTTTCAGCCTTTCATCAGCGGCATTTGCTATTGATACTAGCAAAGTGGATGTTACTTTGGAAGGCGTTGGAAATTACCTATATGAAACCGTAAAAGAGCCGGCTGTAGGTTCCGTTGGTGGCGAATGGGCAGTTATGGGACTTGCGCGAAGTGATATGGATATTCCTAATGAATATTTTGAGAATTACTATCAAACGGTTACAAAATATGTTAAAGATTCAGGCGGCGTACTTCATAACAAGAAATACACAGAATATTCAAGAGTAATTGTAGCTCTCACATCTATTGGCAAAAACCCTGCCGATGTTGCAGGATATAATCTTTTAATACCGCTTGGAGATTACGAAAAAACAGTATGGCAAGGAATAAACGGAGCTATATGGGCACTCATTGCACTTGACAGCGGAAACTATGATATGCCAAATAACCCAAATGCAAAGGTTCAGGCAACAAGAGAAATGTATATAAATCATATTATAGAAAAACAAACATCTGACGGTGGATGGGCACTATCAGGCGATGTGGCTGATCCTGACGTTACCGGAATGGCACTTCAGGCTCTTTCAAAATATCAGAATAATGAAAAGGTAAAGACAGCAACAGAAAAAGCACTTGATTGTTTATCCAAGATGCAGAAAGAAAACGGCGGATTTTCAAGCTATGAAACAGAAAATTCCGAAAGTTGTGTTCAGGTGCTTGTTGCACTTTGCGAGCTTGGTATTTCGATTGATGATGAACGCTTTGTGAAAAACGGAAAGTCTGTACTTGATAATCTTTTTTCATTCTACGATAACGGAAAAGGATTTAAGCACATACATGAAGATTCTACAAACTTAATGGCAACAGAACAATGCTTTTATGCTCTTGTTGCATTAAAGCGTGCAAACGAAGGAAGAAACATACTTTATGATATGAGTGATGCCAAAAAGCTTAATGTTAACTCAGGTGCGGTAGGACTTGCAGGAAAGAATGCTGATGTTAAGAAAATGAGTATCACAAGCCCCGGTAAGACCTTTGCAGACATTGTCGGGCATAAAGATAAAACAGCTATTGAAGCTTTAGCATCAAGAGGAATTATAAACGGCAAGTCAGAAAATAGTTTTGAGCCAAACAGTACCATGACAAGAGCAGAATTTGCAACAATTATTGCAAGAGGTCTTGGACTTCCTCAGAAGAGCAACGCTATTTTTAGAGATGTAACCTCAAACGATTGGTTTTATAACTATGTGGGTACTGCATACTCTTACGGAATAATAAAAGGCGTTTCCGAAAGTGAATTTAATCCAAACGGAACTATCACCCGTGAAGAAGCGGCTGTTATGGTTACGAGGGCGGCAAAACTTTGTGGTATGGATACAGAAATGGACACCATTGCAGTTCGAGATAGCTTGGCACAGTTTTTTGATTATGTAAAGGCATCTGACTGGTCCCAAAGTTCCCTTGCTTTTTGCTACAATGAAAAAATCCTTGATGACAGCGTAATGGATATAAAGCCAAAAGAAGCTGTTACAAGAGCAGAAATCGCATCTATGCTTTACAATATGCTTTTGTCTGCAAATCTTCTGTAAGGAGGAATTAGATGAGAAAACATAAAAACAAAATAATAGCAGGTGTAACAATTGCAATCGTGTTGGCATTTGTCTTTTGGTATGGTGGAGATGCACCGGGGCTTCGTGGATGGACACCTGAGTCTCAAGAAGATGTTGCAGTAGTTCAAAATGACGAGCCTACCAAAGAAGAAATTGAAGAAGCAGAAAAAACTATCAGCGATATCCCGGTTAAAGAAGAAAACGCACCTGCCACAGAGGAGAACAAACCACACAAGCAAGACGGAACTCCTATGACTCCGGCAGAAAAGATTGCTATGGCAGAGAAAATTGCTGAAAGCACACAAAGTTCTGCCGAAGAAACACTATCTTCTGCTGAAATCAAGCAAAGCAACGAAGAGTATTCCGAAGAACAAGGAATGGTTATAAATGAGGTTACAGGAAAAGACCAATACAGAACCGAACCCGTTCCTGAAGGAAAACCCATACCCATTGAGCCTGAAAATGCAGTAATTACAGATAAAGAGCTTACCTGCACCTTATCTGTCAGATGCGATACGATTTTACAAAACATCGGATGGATCGATAGCAAAAAGGTTGATATTGTCCCTAAAGACGGTGTGATATTTGCTGAAAAGGCTGTTACATTCTACGAAGGCGAAAGTGTGTTCAATGTGCTTATGCGTGAAATGAAGCGAAATAAAATACATATGGAATTTGAAAATACGCCCATATATAACAGTGCATATATCGAAGGCATAGCAAACCTTTATGAATTCGACTGCGGAGAGCTTTCAGGTTGGATGTATAAGGTCAATAATTGGTTTCCCAATTACGGTTGCTCACGTTATCAGCTTAAAGCAGGCGACAGAATTGAATGGGTATATACCTGCGACTTAGGAAATGATGTGGGTGGTCATTATTCCGCACGAAATGGAAATTAAATCGGGAGATTATGTTATGATACAAACTTATTTTGGAAACGGAAAAGGAAAAACAACTGCTGCTGTTGGTTCGACTGTTCGATGTGCCGGATGCGGTAACAAGGTACTATTTGTGCAGTTTTTAAAAAACAATGATTCTGCGGAATTTAATGTTCTGAGTGAAATCGAAGGCATAGATGTCTTATGTTCAGATGAACACTATGAGCTTTATGACAATAGAAATAAAGACCGTACACCTGCACTTACAAAAGCATACAACAAGCTTCTTTTCGAAGATACAAAAAACAAAGCAGACAATTATCAAATGATAGTCTTGGATGAAATACTCGATGCAATTGAGTATGGCTATATAGACGAGAATAATTTATTAGAATTGCTTGCGGAAATAAAAGCACATTCTGAAATAATACTTACAGGACATACCCTAACAGAAAGAATTGCAGATGTATCAGAATACATCTCTGAAATTAAGGAGATAAATCATCCATATACAAAAGGTGTTTCACCACGAGAAGGAATTGAATTTTAACATGAGCGAATTTAAAACATATCATCCGATTGTAAATTTCGTGTACTTCGTATTTGTAATTGGGTTTTCCTGCTTTTTTATGCATCCAGTGTGTTTATGTATTTCACTTGCGAGTGGTTTTACATATTCCGTGATTCTGAAGGGCAAAAAGGCAATAAAAACAAACTTAATATATATGCTTCCGATGCTACTTATGATGGCACTTATAAACCCTGCCTTCAATCACGAGGGAGTTACCATTATAGATTATCTGCCAAGCGGAAATCCGTTGACATTGGAATCCATTATCTACGGACTTTGTGCTGCTATAATGATTGTGAGCGTTATCTGTCATTTCTCTTGCTACAATGAGGTTATGACAAGCGATAAGTTTATCTATCTGTTCGGTAAAATTATTCCGGCAATGTCACTTGTAATCTCAATGACACTTCGCTTTGTGCCGAAGTTTGCATCACAGCTTAAAGTGGTAACAAATGCTCAAAGATGTATGGGGCGTGATGTGAGTAACGGAAGTGTCATAAAGCGTGCAAAGAACGGTCTTAATATTCTGTCAATTATGACAACCTGGTCACTTGAAAATGCCATTGAAACTGCCGACAGTATGAAATCCCGTGGCTATGGAATACCGGGCAGAACTGCGTTTTCTATATTTACATTCGACAAAAGAGACAGAAAAGCACTTATTTGCATTTTCCTTTTAGGTATATATACATTTGTGGGAAATCTAATGGGAGGAATGTATTTCAGCTTCTTCCCATCTATGAAAATGGCAGAAGTTTCTGTATTTGGTATAAGCGTATTCGTGGCATATCTGCTACTTTGTATATGTCCTATAATAATTGAACTGTGGGAGGTGAGAAAATGGAAAGCTTTAAGGTCGAAAATTTAAGTTTTACTTATCCTGCTAGATGCGATAAAGCTCTTGAAGATATAAACTTTGCTGTTAATCAAGGTGAGTTTGTTTTGCTTTGCGGTAAATCGGGATGCGGTAAAACTACGCTTTTAAGATTATTAAAATCAACGCTTGCACCACACGGCGAGATAAGCGGACGTATTCTCTTTGACGGCAAACCTCTTGCAGACTACGATACCAAAGAACAAGCATCGGGCATTGGTTTTGTAATGCAGAATCCTGAAAATCAGATTGTCACGGACAAGGTGTGGCATGAGCTTGCATTTGGTTTAGAAAGTCTTGGATACAAGCAAACTGAAATCAGAACAAGAGTGTCAGAAATGGCATCTTTCTTCGGCATACAGACCTGGTTTTACAAGAAAGTAACCGAGCTTTCGGGCGGTCAGAAGCAACTTTTGAACCTTGCATCTGTTATGGCTATGCAACCATCGGTTTTGATACTTGACGAGCCTACAAGTCAGCTTGATCCAATCGCTGCAGGAGAATTTTTAAAAACTTTAGAGAAGATTAACCGAGAACTTGGAACGACCGTTATTCTTACCGAGCATCGTTTAGAAGATGCTTTCCCGATGGCGGATAGAGTTATTGTTATGGATGGCGGAAAAATCATTGCAGACGAAACACCTATTGAGGTCGGAAAAATTCTTAAAGAGAAAAATCACGATATGTATAAAGCCCTTCCGACTCCTATGCGAGTTCACAACGAAGTGAAAAACACTCTAACCTGCCCCTTAACTGTCAGGGATGGCAGAGTGTGGCTTTCAGAATATTCAAAAGAGAATACATTGAACACCGAGATTGTTCCGAAAGATAAGGTACAGAATAGCGCTGATACGGTAATTGAAATCAAGGATGCTTGGTTCAGATATGAAAAAGAATTACCTGATGTAGTTAAAGGGTTTAATTTAAGTGTAAATAAAGGTGAACTATTCTGCCTTGTCGGTGGTAACGGCACAGGAAAGACAACGGCACTTTCACTTATATCAGGTCTTAACACACCATACAGAGGTGATGTAAAGATTAAAGGACAGAGTATTTCCAAAATCAAAAATTTGTATGATGGACTTTTGGGTGTTCTTCCGCAAAATCCGCAGAGTGTGTTTGTAAAGAAAACGGTATATCTTGATTTAATGGAAATACTCTCTGACAAGAAACTCACAAAGGAAGAAAAAGAACAAAGGGTACACAACATATCTGTGCTTTGCAGAATTGAAAATCTTTTGGATAGCCATCCTTACGATTTATCAGGCGGTGAACAGCAACGTGCGGCACTTGCAAAAATACTTCTTATGGAACCTGAAATACTGCTCCTTGATGAACCGACAAAAGGAATGGATGCACATTTCAAAGAAGAATTTGCAGATATTCTTTTAGACTTGAAAGCAAACAGCGTTACAATTCTTATGGTATCCCACGATATAGAGTTCTGTGCCGAGTATGCCGACAGATGCGCTCTTGTCTTTGACGGACAGTTGACATCGGTTGATACACCGAGAGAGTTTTTCAAGGGTAAGAATTTCTATACAACATCTGCAAACCGTATGGCAAGAACAAGACTTCCTGATGCAGTTTTAGCAGAAGATATTATTCTTGCATGCGGTGGTAATGTTGAAAAAAAAGAAAGACAATCACGGCGCATAGAATTACATAAGACTCAAAATGAAATAAAACCTCAAAAAGAGAAAGTGCAAAAGCTGACACCTGCAAGAATTATTGTCGGCAGCATATTTGCTTTGCTTTTCGCATTAACATCAATATCCTTTGTAACGGATATTGATATATTGGAATTTTCAAAAGTAAGCTTTTTAGGGCTTGACGCTTTACAGATAATTGCAATAATTGAAATTGCACTCGCTTGTTTCTGCTTCTTTCCGCAAAGAGATATCGGAATAGAAGTAATACAAGTTCCAAAGGCCGACAGAAAACTTACAAAAAGAACTCTTATGGCAACATTCCTGATACTGCTTTTAATACCGCTTACAATCTATATCGGTGTTTTCTTCTTAGGGGACAGAAAGTATTATTTTATAAGCTTACTCATCATACTTGAAACAATGATACCGTTTCTGATGGTATTTGAGTCGAGAAAACCAAAAGCAAGAGAGCTTATAGTGATAAGCGTATTGTGTGCCATCGCAGTTGCAGGCAGGGCAGCATTCTTTATGCTTCCGCAATTTAAACCCGTTGTTGCACTTGTTATAATCGCAGGCGTATGTTTTGGTGGAGAAACGGGATTTTTGGTTGGTAGCATAACCGGATTTGTTTCAAACTTTTTCTTTGGACAAGGTCCGTGGACACCATGGCAGATGTTTGCTTTCGGCATTATCGGTTTTATTGCAGGAATACTTTTCAAAAAAGGATTTCTTCGTAAGACAAAAGCATCTCTTTGCATTTTCGGGTTTTTAGCAACACTTGTAATATACGGTGGGATTATGAACCCTGCATCCGTTATTATGTGGCAAAGTAAAATAAATTGGGATATGATTAAAGCCGCCTATATTATGGGAATACCATTTGATTTAATTCATGCACTCGGAACTGCATTTTTCTTGTGGTTTATATCCGAGCCTATGATAGATAAGATCGAAAGAATTAAAATTAAATATGGATTGGTTGAAAGATAGTTTATATCAAAATATGATAAGCCTTAATTAAAGAAAAGCGGAATTGAGAAAGCATAAAAATCTCGGTTCCGCTTATTTTAAATCTTCGAATAGAACAAAATAATTAAATCAAAACGGAAATGAAGTTAAATGATTTCAAACTCGTTTCCGTTTGTTTTTTTATAAAGCTAAATTCGCTTACAACAGAAAATATGGGTCCCACCTGCCTGTGTTTTTGTGTGTTGTATAAATGTATCCACCAATGTTGTATTGGAAAGGAATGTGATATTTATGTCAGGATATGTGAAATTGGGACTGAGAAAGTTTGGATAAACCGTCAATGGACAAAAGGATGATTTTGTGGTATAATATTTATAAGATAAATCGG
>CAKSGP010000005.1 GCA_934454745.1 uncultured Clostridia bacterium | reverse complement strand
CCCGCCCTGCGCCGCCGCATCGGCATGGTGTTCCAGAGCTATGAGCTCTTTCCCCACCTGACGGTAATGGACAACATTCTCCTGGCCCCCTGTAAAGTCCTGAAGAAGCCCCGGGAAGAGGTGCGGGAGGAGGCCCGGGCCCTGCTGGGCCGGGTGGGTCTGCTGGAGAAGGAGGACCAGTATCCCCGCCAGCTCTCCGGCGGCCAGAAGCAGCGGGTGGCCATCGTCCGGGCGCTGTGTATGCACCCGGAGATATTGCTCTTTGACGAGGTGACGGCGGCCCTGGACCCGGAGATGGTCCGGGAGGTGCTGGACGTGATGCTGGGCCTGGCCCGGGAGGGCAAGACCATGGTTATCGTCACCCACGAGATGCAGTTTGCCCGGGCCATCGCTGACCGGGTGCTGTTTTTAGACGGCGGCGTGGTGGCCGAGGAGGCCCCGCCGGAGCAGTTCTTCCAGCACCCCCAGACCCAGCGGGCCAAGCAGTTCCTGAACATGTTCGAGTTTGACGCAGTCAAGGCTCCCAAGGCTGAAACAGCCGGGAGTTTGACATAAATAAAATTTGAAAGGAAGTTTTTACAATGGAGAAGAAGGATATCGACTGGAGCAGTCTCGGATTTGGATATATAAAAACTGATAAGAGATATATTGCAACGTATAAGGACGGAAAATGGGATAACGGTGAACTTATTGATGATGATATGATCGTAATGAGTGAGTGTGCGTGCGTATTGCAGTATGCTCAGACAATATTTGAGGGAATAAAGGCATACACAACTGAGGACGGACGAATTGTAACATTCCGCCCTGACCTTAACGCAGAACGTCTTATTAATTCTGCAGAGCGTATGAAGATGCCTCCCATTTCAAAGGAACAGTTTATTGACTCAATAAAGCAGGTTGTAAAGGCGAATGCGGCATATGTTCCGCCTTACGGTACAGGTGCATCACTATATATAAGACCGTTTATGTTCGGAATTAATCCGGTAATAGGTGTTAAGCCTGCAACAGAATTCCAGTACAGAGTATTCACAACTCCTGTAGGTCCGTATTTTAAGGGAGGTGCAAAGCCGATTACTATACGTGTTTCTGATTTTGACCGTGCCGCACCTCACGGAACAGGTCACATAAAAGCAGGTCTTAATTATGCAATGAGCCTTTATGCTATTGTTGATGCACACGAGAACGGCTTTGACGAAAATATGTATCTTGATCCTCAGACAAGAACAAAGGTTGAGGAAACAGGCGGTGCGAACTTCCTGTTCATAACAAAGGACAAAAAGGTAGTAACACCAAAATCAAACAGCATACTGCCGTCTGTAACAAGACGTTCTTTGATGTATGTTGCAGAGCATTATCTTGGTCTTGAGGTTGAGGAACGTGAAGTTCAGCTTGAAGAGCTTAAGGATTTTGCTGAATGCGGTCTTTGCGGTACAGCTGCAGTTATTTCTCCTGTGGGCAAAATTTACGATCATGGCAAGGAAATATGCTTGCCAAGCGGTATGGAGGAAATGGGCCCCATAACTAAGAAGCTTTATGATACATTAACAGGTATCCAGATGGGCAAAATTGAAGCTCCAGAGGGTTGGATTTGCGAAATCTGCTAAATAATATCTGAACAATATTAAAACGGACGATGCATTACACTACGAAGTAGCGGTAGCATCGTTCGTAGTTTTATACAAGTAAAAGAGAGAGGGAATTATGATACACCTTGTAAATTTTTGCAGAAATGCTATGGGTGCAGCGGGAAATGCCGTAGCCGCCTTGCTGTTTCTTGCCCTGACAGTTCTGGGCGTTATAATCGCAGTGCGTGGCAGAGGAACAATGCTGTGGCTTGTATCGGTCTGTGCATTTATCTCCGGAGCACTAATAGGTGCAATGATAGGGATACTTGCATTTAACAGTATAATAATTATGATAATACTTGCATCGGTATGCAGTGTGCTTTTTGTAGTCCTGGTAAGGCACGTAGAGGCTGTGGGTTATTTCATAGGTATAGGCAGTCTTGGTTGGTTTTTGGCGTTTCTTCTTACATCGGAAATGAATATCACAGGAGATGCGGTTAGTGAAAACACATTGCTTTTTATTGACCTTGCGGTAGGCGTTGTTATGGGAATTTTAGCATCCTGCCGTTTCAAATACACGGTAACTCTTGTAACGGCGGCATCAGGAGGAGTGATCGCATCAATAAGCGCGCTTGGACTTATAGGCTTCTATTTTGCTGATATAAAAACCTGGATAATCGCAATTATAATTGCCCTATTCGGGTTTGTTGTACAGATTCGTACGTATGATTTAAAACCAAAGCCAAAGAAAAAACGTAAATAAAAGATAATAACACCTCATAAAATATATAAGGGGTGTTATTTTGTTTAATGGCGTAAAACTCAGACGGCGGACGGTAATTGATATAAACACAGCAGAGTGTATGGGATACGTTTCGGATATTGAAATAGACGAGGAAAACGGCAGAATTACGGCGGTAATTATCCGAAAGCATTCGGGGATTTTCTCGGCACTCTTTCATATAGGCGAAACCTCTGTGCCCTGGCGTGCAATAACGGCAATGAGCGATGATTTTGTGCTTGTAAAAGCCTTTGATTTTAGTGAAAACTCTTGAAATAAAACACAATATATGGTAAAATATACTCAGTAAGTCTTGTAAGGCAAGCTTTGAAAGATATATGAGCGACAGAAAATAAAAGCCGTAAGGCTCGGAAAGGAAGAAAAATTATGAGATGTCCGTATTGTTCATTTGCTGAAAGTAAGGTTATTGATTCGCGTCCCACAGAGGAGAACAACTCTATAAGACGCAGACGTGAATGTTTAAAATGCGGCAAGCGTTTTACTACATACGAAAAGCTTGAATCAATAGCGTTGGTTGTTATTAAAAAGGATGAATCACGCCAGCCCTTTAACCGCAACAAGGTGTTAAAAGGTATTATAACAGCTTGTGAAAAACGTCCTATTTCTATTGTGCAGATGGAGAAAATAGCAGACGATATTGAAAGTGAGCTTGCTCAGTCAATGGAGCGTGAGGTTAAGTCAACAGTCATCGGCGAAATGGTTATGGATAAGCTCCGTATGCTTGATGAGGTTGCTTACGTCCGCTTCGCATCAGTATACAAACAGTTTGAGGATTTAAGCACGTTTATGGACGAGCTTAACGGTTTGATAAATGGCAGAGAAAACTAACAGAACAATAGCCGCCATTGCAACTCCTCAGGGTTTTGGCGGTATATCGGTAATACGTATAAGCGGCAGTGATGCCGTAGCCGTAGCAGACAAGGTGTTTTGCGGAAAAAAACTTTGTGATGTTCCGTCCCATACAGTCCATTACGGATTTATAAAAAATAAAGACGGTGAAAATGTTGATGAGGTATTGGCAACTGTAATGCTTGCACCCAAAACCTTTACACGTGAGGACACAGTTGAAATAAGCTGTCACGGAGGAACGGTAACCACTCACGAGGTGCTTAAGACAATAATTGAAGCCGGGGCATATATGGCAGAGCCTGGGGAATTCACAAAGCGTGCATTCTTAAACGGCCGTATTGATTTATCTCAGGCGGAGGCGGTTATTGACATAATCAACGCAAAAAACAAACTGTCACAGCGAAACGCAATTTCCCAGCTTGAGGGGACCCTGTCAAGAGAGATTAAAGCTGTTCGTGACGAGCTTGTGCATCTCTGTGCTAAGATGCAAGTAATAATAGACTACCCTGACGAGGATTTAGAGGATATAACCGAGGAGGATATAAAAAATACCTGCAAAAAATGTGCAGATGATGTTTTAAGACTTATAAAAACAAGCGATGACGGACGTATAATTCGTGACGGAATACGTACTGCAATAGTGGGAAAGCCCAATGTGGGAAAATCAAGTATCTTAAATTGTCTTGCACAGGAGGAGCGTGCAATTGTTACGGATATTGCCGGAACAACACGTGACGTAATAGAGGAAACCGTAACGGTAAAGGGAATACCTCTTATCCTATCCGACACGGCAGGCATACGCCAAACAGATGATGTTGTGGAAAAAATCGGCGTAACAAAATCAAGACAGTATCTTGATGCATCAGATCTTGTAATAGTTGTAACGGACGGAGCACAGTACCTTGATGATGATGACCGTGACGTGCTCTTAGCAACGAAGGATAAGAAAAGAATAATTCTGCTTAATAAATCGGATAAATCTGCAAAAATTACGGCCGATGATTTTGATAAAAACGACACAGTAATAGAAATAAGCGCAAAAACAGGCGAGGGGATGGATAAGCTTGCAAATGCCATAGAAAAGCTTTGCCGAATTGATGAAATAGAATCGGAAAACGGACGCATTATAACAAATATGCGTCATAAAACTGCACTCATAGGTGCAAAGGAGGCACTAATCAGGGTTACAGATGCACTTAATATGGGTATGCCCTGCGATATAGTTTCCATTGATATTGCCGATGCTATGGAATGCCTTGGGGAGATAACGGGCGAAACGGTTTCAGAATCTGTGGTAGCAGACATATTCCATAACTTTTGCGTAGGCAAATGATAGGAGCGACTGAAAAATATGCGTTTGGATAAATTTTTGTCCGATTCCACGGATATGTCAAGAAAAGATATAAAACAGCTCATAAAGAAAAAAGCAGTTACAATAGATGGCAAGATTATAACAAAATCGGAAACACAGGTAGCAGACACAAGTACAGTTACAGTAAACGGACAGAAGATTTCCTATAAGAGGTTTGTTTATCTTGTTTTAAATAAACCCTCAGGCTACGTCAGTGCCACAGAGGATAAAAAATATCCTGTTGTTACCGATCTTGTTCCTGAAAAGTACCGTCATTTTGAGGTTTTTCCGGCAGGACGGCTTGATATGGATACAGAGGGGCTTTTAATACTTACAAATGACGGTGAGTTTGCCCATAAAATAACCTCACCGAAAAAGAATGTATATAAGCGTTACTTTGCTCGACTTGATAAGCCTGCACAAGAGGCAGACAAAGATGCATTTTCAGCGGGTATGCAGTTTAATGATTTTACTGCAAAGCCTGCACATCTTGAAATATGTGATAACCCGTATGAAGCATACATTGAGATTGCAGAGGGAAAATTCCATCAGGTTAAGCGTATGTTTGAGCGAGTGGGGAAAAATGTCATATACTTAAAGCGTGTATCAATCGGCGGATTTATTCTGCCTGATGATTTGCCCTTAGGAGAGGTTGCAGAGCTTGGATTTGAAACATTAACAGAAAAGATTTTTATATAAAGAGGAAGCGTATTATTATGGAAAAAACACCCTTATCACTGCGGACACACATTACATTTTTCGGAAACACAAATTCGGGAAAATCCTCGCTTTTTAATAAGCTTATAGGCGAGGACTTAATGATAGTATCCGAATTTGAGGGTACAACTACCGATCCTGTAACAAAGGCAATGGAGCTTATTCCCTTCGGACCCGTAGCAGTAACTGATACTGCGGGTTGGGGGGATACCACGGGAATAGGTGACAAACGTCAGGCAAAAACTGACAAGCTCCTTGACCGCACGGATTTTGCCATTTATACGGCGGACAGTTCAGCCTTTGATAAATCCCATTATGATAATGCCTGCAAGGAGTTTGATAAAAGAAAAATCGGGCATATGCTTGTGTTTACAAAATCGGATTTATGTACGGGAGATGTTGCAAAGGATTATCCTGAAGCCGTTGTTGTATCAGTATATGATGACAAATCCATTGATAATTTCAAGAAAAAGCTGATATTGTGCCTTACAAAGACGGTAAAAGAGGAAAAAAGTATGATAGGCGGTCTTTTACCTGAGGGTGCAATGGTTGTGCTTGTTATCCCCATAGATTCGGAGGCACCTAAAGGCAGACTGATTCTTCCCCAGGTACAGCTTATCCGTGATTGTCTTGACAATGGTATGCGTGCTGTATGTGTTCGTGATACGGAACTTAAAAAAACACTTGATGAGATAAAGAATGTAGACCTTGTTGTAACGGATTCGCAGGTATTTAAAAAGGTTTCGCAAATCGTACCCCAAAATATTAAGCTTACATCTTTTTCAATGCTTCTTTCAAATGCAAAAAGCGATATTAAAACTCTTGCTGAGGGTGTATCAGCGATTGAGAAGCTTCATGACGGAAGCCGTATCCTTATGGCGGAGGCCTGCACTCACAATACCTCCCACGAGGACATCGGCAGAGTGAAAATCCCTACAATACTGCGTAATTATACAGGTAAAGATCTTGAATTTGAATATAGTATTCATCACGATTTCCCGGCTGATTTGTCAAAATATGATTTGGTAATCCATTGCGGCGGATGTATGATTAATCAAAAGACGATGCAGAACAGAATAAAGCAGTGTCAAGATGCAGGCGTCAGCGTAACAAATTACGGAGTGATCCTGTCTTATGCAAACGGAATCTTAAAACGCAGTATGGAAATATTTGAATAAAAACGGAGGGTTATATTATGTCACAAAGCATATTAATCAGGAGCTCCTACGGTCCATACGGAAGTAACAGCGGTGTATGTATCTATGAATATGAATATGTTTTTGTGTCAGATGATGATACGCAAACCGTATCGGATAAAACTGAGGATATAAAAAGGACCGCAAGAGTTTTCGGTTACGGAATTAACTTGATATAAATTATCTATAAGAGAGGTTATAAAATGAAAAAACCTGAATTGCTTGCCCCGGGCGGCAGTCTTGAAAAATTAAAAACAGCCATTGATTACGGCGCAGACGCCGTCTATATCGGCGGTGAAGCCTTTTCCTTGAGGGTTGCTGCGGAAAACTTTTCTATGGCAGATATGAAGGAGGGACTCAAATTTGCACACGACAGAGGCAAAAAAGTCTATCTGACTGCCAATATTATAGCACATAACCGTGATATACCGAAGTTTAAGGAGTTTGTAGAGGAAATAAGACCTCTTGGCTTTGATGCGGTACTTATTGCAGATTTAGGACTTTTTAACGTAATCCGTGAGATTGCTCCGGAAATACCCGTCCACGTAAGCACTCAGGCAAATAACACCAACTATATGACGGCAAATATGTGGCATAAGCTTGGTGCGGAGCGTGTTGTTTTAGGCAGAGAGATGTCTTTTGCCGAAATCAGCGAGATGCAAAAAAACATATCACCTGACCTTGAGCTTGAAGCCTTTGTTCACGGTGCTATGTGTATTTCATATTCAGGCAGATGTCTTTTGTCAAACTATATGACAGGCAGAAACTCAAATCTTGGTGCCTGTGCCCATCCCTGCAGATGGAATTATTCTCTTGTTGAGGAAAAACGTCCCGGGGAATATTTTGATGTATTTGAAAACGAAAGAGGTACATTTATTTTTAATTCAAAGGACTTATGTACCATAGAACATATTCCTGAGCTTGTAAACAGCGGTATTGCAAGTCTTAAAATAGAGGGACGTGTTAAAACCTCCTTTTATGTAGCCACGGTTGTAGGTGCCTATCGCCGTGAGATTGACCGGTATTGTGCGGACCCCGAAAACTATGTATTTAATCCTGAGGAGCTTTCGGAGCTTTGCAAGGTAAGCCACCGCCCTTATACTACGGGCTTTTATTTCGGCAGACCTTCATCTGAGGGACAGGTGTACGATACAAGCTCATATATCCGTGATTACGAGCTTGTGGGTATTGTAAATGAATATGACGGTAAACGTATCACCTTAAGTCAGCGTAACCGCTTTTTTGAGGGGGACGAGCTTGAAATAATACAGCCACAAAAACCGTATGTAACAATAACTGCACAGAATATGAAAAACGAAAAGGGCGAAAGTGTCACTGTTGCAAACCACGCAGAGGAAATAATAACAATGGATTGTAGTGAACCTATAGCAAAAGGTGCAATGATACGAAAAAAGCGTGTATAACCAATTTTTGTTTAAATGTCTTGACTAAACGAATAAAATAGTGTATAATACTATTATATTTTACAATGGCAGTGGTATGGAGTGTTGCTGTCAAAATAGAAAGGAATGTAGCTCAAATGAAAAAGAAAAGTATTGTCACTTTCTGCTTGTTAGTAGTTGTGGCCATTCTGCTCAATATTGTTGCGTTCTTCGGACTACCCGGGGTATTTAGCGACAAGTTTGGCGGTATGCTTGACACTGACACAGGAATAAGACAGGGTATTGACCTTGCCGGAGGTTCAGTTATAACCTTTGAGGCACAGGCAGATAACCCAACACAAGAGCAAATGGATGCTGTAAAATCTGTTTATGAAACACGTCTTAACGGTGCAGGTTATACAGAAAGCCGTATTTCTACAAGCGAGGGCGGTAAGGTAACTATCGAAATTCCCAACGGCGGTGCGCCTGTAACAGACGATAAGAAGTCAGAGGGTACAACAGCGGCTGATACTGATGCGGCAGTTGAGCTTTTGTCACAGGTTGCAAAGCTTACCTTCCGTGATGCAGACGGAAAAGTTGTTTTAGAGGGACAGGACGTAACAAGTGCAAAGAGCATATACGGTCAGCCTTCAGAAAATTCGGCTCAGCAGTATTATGTACAGGTTAACTTCTCATCAGAGGGAACAAAGAAATTCTCTGAGGCTACTGGTAAAGCTGCAGCAGAATCAACAGGCAGAAATATAATCCAGATTTATATGGACGAAAATGTCGTTTCAGCACCGACGGTTCAGTCAAGAATTGACAGTGATTCTTGTGTAATAACAGGTAACTTCACAGCTGAAGCATCATCAACTCTTGCAAGCCAGATAAATTCAGGTAACCTTCCCTTTGAAATGAAAAAGATTTCACAGGAAACAGTAGGTGCAGAGCTTGGTCAGGATGCATTACCCAAGAGCTTGCTTGCAGCAGGTATCGGTATAATACTTATAATGCTGTTTATGATCTGGAGATACAGACTTCCGGGCGTAGTTGCTTGTGTATCATTGCTTATCTATGTAGGTATGATTTGTCTTGCAATAGGCCTATTTAGGGTAAACCTGAGTCTTTCAGGTATAGCAGGTATCGTGCTTTCAATCGGTATGGCGGTGGATGCAGATTGTATCATATTTGAGCGTATGAAAGAGGAGCTTGCAAACGGCAAGAGTATTCGTGCATCTGTTGAGGCAGGCTTTGCAAAAGCATTGTCAGCTATCGTTGACTCAAACATTACAACTATCATCACTTGTGTGGTACTTTATATGTCGGGCATAGGCACAGTAACAGGCTTTGCTACAACTCTTGGTATAGGCGTTGTTCTTTCAATGTTCACAGCTATTGTAATAACAAAGATCCTTATGAGAAACCTTGTAAATATGGGTGTATCAAACAAAAATCTTTTTTACAATGCTAAAAAGGTAACGGGAGGTGCAGAAAATGAATAAATCATTCAATTTCACAAAAAATAAAGTTAAATTGCTTCTGCTTCCTGTTATTATAATTGTATTAGGTATAATTATGTACTTCGTCCACGGCGGGTTCAACTTTGACGTTGAGTTTATGGGCGGTATCAGAATGCAGATAAACGTAGGCGAGAGCTTTAAGAACTCAGATGTTGAAAAGCTTGTTGAGGACGCAACAGGACTTGATGCAACAGTTCAGTCAGGCTCAATGGGCGATATTGCAGTAATAAAGCTTCCTGCAAGCGAATCAACCCAAAAAGATGAGGAAAACAAGAATAAGGCATTTGAGGCATTAAAGGACAAGTACTCACTAAATGATGAGGCACTTATGAGTGCACAGTCAGCTGCTCCAAGCTTTGGTAAAGAAGTGCAGGGCAAGGCAGTTTCATTCACGCTTTTAGCTATCTTGTTTGTGCTTATATACATCATATTCCGCTTTGATCTAAAGAGCGGTGTTATGGCGATATTCGCACTTGTAATAAACGTGCTTGTTATGGCGGCTGTTTATACAATAACAAACATTGCCATTAACACAACCTTCATTGCAGCTATGCTGACGGTTGTAGGTTATTCGATTAACAATACAATCGTTATATTTGACAGAATACGTGAGAATAAGAGATTCCGCAGACGTAACGAATCAATAGCCGAAATGACAAACAGAAGTATAAGGGAGACGTTGGGACGTACTGTTAACTCAACAATAACTACCCTTATTACTATTGTTCTTATTTATATACTTGGTGTTACAACAATCAAGCAGTTTGCACTCCCGCTTATAATCGGTATTATAGCAGGTGCATATACTTCAATCTTTGTTGCAAGTACATTCTGGGCAGCTTGGCAAGAGGCATCCGCAGAAGCTAAAGCAGCTGCAGCGGCAGAGAAAAAGTCAAGTAAAAAGAATAAATAAGTTTATAAAAACCGCAAAACTTGCGGTTTTTATGTTCTGAAATTTAAAATACAAAAGGAGAAAAGATATGAAATACACATATTCAACACGTGGAGTATGCTCGGTTCAGGTTGAATTTGAACTCAATGACGGTATCGTAAGCAATGTTAAATTTACACGTGGTTGTAACGGAAACACCCAGGGCGTTAGTGTTCTTTGTGAAGGAATGAAGGCTGATGAGGTTGTAAGGCGTCTTGAGGGCATAGATTGCGGCGGCAGAGGAACTTCCTGTCCTGATCAGCTTGCAAAGGCGATAAAACACGCAATGTCAGAGGGTTAAAATTAGTGTTCTAAAAATCGGTATTTCTTCATATACATAATAGTATATGGAGGAATAAACGTGAGAAAGTTTTTATTTTTTATAATAATCATAGCCGGTGTTGTTCTGTTTGCCGTTGCCTGTACAAGAAGTGAGGACGTGCCTTGTACCGATACGGAGCTGTATTTTGTTGATGCACGGCTTAACAGGCTTTTGCCATATAACGACAGCATTATAGATGCCGAATCGGAGGATATGGCACAGGACGCACTGAATAAACTCATTGCAGGACGTGACGGCAATGAAAATATCCGCAGGATAATCCCTGACATTGACGATTGTCTGACTGTCCGTGTTAAAGAAAATGTAGCTTACGTAGATATTTCATCGGATATAAAGAGCGAGATACATTACAGCCGTGATATTGAAAAGCTTTTTGTATATCAGATTGTAAATACCCTTACCTCTATTAAGGGCATACGTTTTGTCAGGTTCACAATAGATGGAAAAATACACAAGGACTTTCTTGGATTTTATGATATGCGGGAGGTATATAAGTTTACATACCCTGAATAAATATGGGGATGTAAAAAACAGCACCGAACGTTTGACGGCGAATTCATACATTCTCTGCTATGAACGAATCGCTAAAAAGTATTGTTCAATCTATTGTTTGGGAGACAATCTGCAATTTGCAGATTGTCTTTTATTAAAATGCCATAAACCGTGACATATCTGTGTATAGCTGCAGGTGTTTTTCGTCCGTTCTGTATCAAATTTTAAAGCATACCATTTAGATTATGTGACCTGCTTTGCAGGTCTTTTTTTATTTCACACATTTTTTTAATTAATTTGACAAAGACTGACACCTGTGTTATAATGTATCCGTATAGATATATGATTTACAGATAAAAGGAACGGATATAATAATGGATAAGACAGAATATATAGTAAATTCGTTTGGAATAACACGTTCTGCAATTGAACTTATAAACAGTGCTGAAAAAGCAGTTATTGACAAATTCTTGGAGCTTGAGGAAATTGCTGAAATAAACCAGCTTAAGGTTATGCGTTCGTTTTCTGATAACAGGGTATCGGAACGACACTTTATACCCACTACCGGTTATGGTTATGATGATGACGGACGTGACACACTTGATAAAATATATGCACAGGTTTTCGGCGCGGAGGACGCATTAGTGCGTCATAATTGGGTTAACGGATCCCATACCTTATCTACAATGCTCTATGCCGTGTTAAGGCCCGGAGATACTCTCCTTGCAATTACCGGCAAGCCGTATGATACATTAGAGGAGGTCATAGGCATTGCAGGCGAGGACGGCAACGGCTCGTTAAAGGATTTTGGGATTAATTATGAACAGCTTGATTTAATAGACGGTGAGGTTGATTATAAATCAGCGGAAAAGCTTCTAAAATCCAAAGATATACGTGCTGTTATGATACAACGCTCAAAGGGGTACGGGTGGAGGCCTACGTACAGTGCTGAAAAAATCGGCGAGATAGTGAAATTCGTAAAGAATATTTCCCCCAAAACCCTATGTATCGTGGATAATTGCTACGGTGAATTTGTAGATACAAAGGAGCCTACGGATTTTGGTGCGGACCTTATAGCAGGCTCCCTTATAAAAAATCCCGGCGGCGGACTCGCCCCCACAGGCGGATATATAGCAGGAAAAAAAGATTTGATAGAGCTTTGCTCATACAGAATGACTTGCGTGGGAATAGGCAGAGAATGTGGAGCAACCCTTGATTTTAACCGTCAGGCATATCAGGGCTTGTTTATGGCACCCCACGTTGTTTTACAGGCACTAAAGGCGGCAACCTTATGTGCATCGGTATTTTCTATGCTGGGTTATGAAACGGACCCAAAGCCTGATTCGCCTCGTCACGATATAATTCAGTCTGTGAAATTCGGTGACAAGGACAAAATGATTGCATTTATACAGGGTATACAAAAGGGTGCACCTGTTGACAGCTTTGTTGTACCGGAGCCATGGGATATGCCCGGTTATCAGGATCAGGTAATAATGGCGGCAGGAGCGTTTGTGCAGGGAGCGTCAATTGAGCTTTCAGCTGATGCACCACTTAGAGAGCCCTATATTGCGTATATGCAGGGAGGACTTACCTATGAATCTGCAAAACTTGGAATAACAGTTGCGGCAGACAACATACTAAAGTTAGGTAAATAAACTACGGAAAGAGGACAAGGACGTGAAAAAGAGTTTTTTAAAGAGATATTTTCGGTCACTTGCAGCAACGCTGGGAGTTTTGCTTGTTGTATTTTTTGCATTTATGGGCATTGATTTTACAGGCGGTGCAGGCAGAATGCGTGCGAGTATGAATAGCGGACTTGCAACAGTAGGTAACGGCGGTATTATAAATGTACTTGTAATGTGTACCGATGCTGACGGTTTAAGAACTGATGCTATTATGCTCGCATCTTACGATACCGAGGCAAAAACTGTAAATATGCTTTCTGTACCTCGTGACCTAAGAATGTATGTCGGTAACAGATACCAAAAAGTTAATGCGGCACACGCATTTTCCACTAACGGAAAAATTGATGGTGCATTGGGAACTTGTGAGGCCGTATCACGTCTTACAGGAGTGCCTATAAATTACTATATTGACTTTTCATTCTCTACAATTGAAAAAGTTATGGACAGTATAGGCCCTATTACCTTTACTATACCCGATTTATATAAGGACGGAGTGGGAATGGTCTATGATGATCCGGCACAGGACTTGCATATAAATCTACCACCGGGAACATACGAGCTTAACGGAGAACAGGTAGTGCATCTTCTTCGTTACCGTAAGGGCAACCCCAATCCTGTAACAGGCATAAGACCGGGATATATTCACGGTGATGAGGATAGAATTAAGGTACAGCAGGATTTTGTAAAAGCATTGGTAGAGCAGAAGCTGAACATTTCGCTTATTAATAAGCTTCCTACGATTTTCTCGGATGTAATGAGTGAGCTTGATACAAATCTCTCTATTGCAGACGTAATTAAGTATTCAAGATTCCTTGCAGATTTCACATCGGCAGGAATAAGGAGTGAAACTATCCCTGGCGACAATGTAAATGAAAGCATTAACGGCGCAGTATTTGTTCCGAATATGACGGCACTTTCAGCGCTTGTTAGTGAAATGTTCAAAAATGCCGATACGTCTAAGATGACATATACCAAACCAGGTTCGGCACCGTCCTTGTATTCTGACGGCTATGTTACTACGGGCGGATACGTTCGGACAAAGAATGTTGCATCTCTTAATGCAATCAAGGCGACAGATCTGACAAATGACGAGCTTTGCCTGATAAATAATATAACACAAACATACACTCCGCCTGTGGCAACACAAGCTCCTGCAGAGTAATTTAGCAGTAATAAGCAGAATGGAAATGTATCAATTTCCGTAAAATTGTACAAAATAACGATATATGCGTAAAAAGCTTGACAAACACTAAGTTTTATGGTATTATGTGTATGTTTGGAATATTGTGACTTTCCAAACCCCAGGGTTTGGTTAAGAATGAATTCTAAGAGTGCGTTAAGACGCACTCTTTAATTATTATAATAAAGAAGAGGAAAATATGGCAAACAAAACTGAAATTACGGCACTTAAATTGGCAGAGCCTACAGCTCTTGAAATGGGCGTATATATAGTTGACGTTTCGTATTCAAACGGAATATTATGCTACTATATAGACTGCGAGGGCGGAGTCGGTATTGACGAATGTGAAAAGTTTTCCCGCGCTGTGGAGCTCGTGCTTGACAAAGAGGATATTATAGATTCTGAATACTCCCTTGAGGTTTCATCACCCGGTGTTGACAGAAAGCTAAAAAAAGAGCGTGAATTTTTATATTACTTAGGACGTGAGGTTGAGGTTAAGATGTATGCACCCCTTAACGGTGTTAAGGAATTTGACGGAGTATTAAAATCTTACAGCGAAAAAACTGCAACAGTAGAAAGCAACGGTGAGGACATACAAATCCCCGTTAAAGATGCTGTATATATAAGACTTAAATTTGTTTTCTAAATAAAGGATAAGGAGAATGGCAAAATGAATGAACTGATTAAAGCAATAAAGGATTTGTGCCTGGAAAAGGGTATAGACGAAAATGTTATACTTGATGCTCTTGAGGCGGCTCTTGTTGCGGCATATAAGAAAAACTATTACAAAGGTAAAAATGATGCTCCTAATGTTCTCGTTTCAATCGACAGAAAAACAGGCGAGATACACGTATATGCACAGAAAACAGTGGTAGAGCTTGTAGATGATCCCCGTGAGGATATTTCACTTGATGATGCAAGAGCAATTTCAGGAGAATTTGAGCTTGGTGACACTGTAAATATCGAAGTAACTCCGAGAGATTTCGGCAGAATGAGTGCAATGACTGCAAAGCAGGTTGTTACACAGCGTATCCGTGAGGCGGAGCGTGAGGTTCTTTGCAATGAGCGTCAGGATCAGTCCCTTGGTCTTGTAACAGGAACAATTATGCTTGTTGAGCCGGAAAGGGTTCACGTTCATGTTGAACAATACAAGGATACGGAAGCAATTCTGCCTAAGCGTGAACAGCCTGAGGGTGAGGAATATAATCAGGGCGAAACAATGCGTTTCTATGTTAGCGATATAAGATCAGGCTATAAGGATACACAGCTGATACTTTCAAGAACGCATCCGGGACTTGTAAAGAAGCTTTTTGAGATGGAAGTACCTGAAATAGCAGAGGGTATAGTTGAAATCAAGGGTATCGCAAGAGAGGGCGGTTCAAGAACGAAGATTGCTGTCTATTCAAACGATGAAGACGTTGATGCTCAGGGCTCTTGCATTGGTGCAAGAGGTATCCGTGTAATGGCAATAAATGACGAGCTTAAAAACGAAAAGATAGATATAATCAAATGGAGCGAGGACCCCAAGGAGTTCATAACCGCGTCACTTTCACCTGCAAAGGTTTTAACTTGCGACATAGACGAGGAAACAAAGACGGCAAAGGTAACCGTTCCAGAATATCAGCTGTCACTTGCTATTGGAAAATCAGGTCAGAATGTGCGTCTTGCGGCAAAGCTTACAGGCTGGAAAATTGATATATCAGCAGGGGAAGAATAATAGGTGGATATATGGCACATATACCTATAAGAATGTGCGTAGTGTGCAGAAAGCACAGTCCGGAATCGGAGCTTATACGGATTACGTATAATCCCGATACAGGTATGGCACAGCCTGACAAAGATAATAAAAACACAGGTCGGGGTGCATATATATGCCGCAATGCGGAATGTATAAAAAAAGCACAGAAAAAGCACGTTGCAGAACGCCATTTAGGCTGTTGTGCAAGCGATTTGCTTTATACCGATTTGGAGGAAATGATTTGAAAAAATTACTTGGAATGTTAGGACTTGCAAAGCGTGCAGGAAAGATTTCCACAGGCACATTTATCTGCGAAAAGATGATAAAATCAAAAAAGGCAAGACTTGTAATTCTTGCAAGTGATGCGTCTTCTAACACGGAAAAACAGATTAAAGACGCTTGTACTTATTATAATATAAAGCTTATTAAATGTTTGAATATGTCAGAGCTTGCCCACGCAGTAGGTGCAGGAGCAGACAGGGCAGTTGTGTCAGTGAATGATAATAATTTCGCAAAAGCGATTTTGGATATATACAATATCTTAACCGAAACAGAGAAAGGGTGATGTGGTATGGCAGATACATCAGCAACTAAGCTTGGCGAGGTAACCAAGAAGTTTAAGGCTGTAAACAAGGAGGTAATAGCAAGACTTGCCGAATACGGCGAGGTTGTTAAAAGCTCTGCAAGTGTTATAACCAATGAGCAGGCTGCAATGGTTGTGGATATACTTACCCAAGACAACCAGTTTACCGCAGAAGAAATAGAAGCGCTCAAGGATGCGGCAATCATAAAGCAAAAGAAAGCCGAGGAGGCTCTTAAAAAAGAGGAGGAAGAGCGTATAAAGGCCGAGGAGGCAAAGCGTGAGGCAGAGGCCAAGGCAAAGGCTGAAGCAAAGAAAGCTGCACGCGAGGCATCAGAGGCAGAGGCGAAAGCGAAGCGTAAAGCGGAGGAAAAAGAGAAAAAGGAAAAGCAGAAAAAACACAACACACCGGCTAAGAAGCAGACAGGTGTACGTGTTGACCTTTCAGGAGTGGATACAAGCAATGCAACAGAGGAATATGTTGTAAAGAGCGAGAAAAAGAGCCGTACAGTTGATACAAGAACATCAAATGTTGACTTGGCAAAGCTTGAGAAAAACGAACAGCTTGAAAAATTCGCTGATGATATGGGTATAGATCGCCGCACAAAGAATAAAAATAAGAAGGGCGACAAGAGATTTAACAAGAACCAAGGAAGCAATAAGTTTGTCCAGGAGAAGAAGCCTGCAAACAAACCTAAGCCGATTGTTATAACGGAAATAGAAGTTCCTGACACCATCACAGTAGGTGAGTTTGCATCAAGAATGGGCAAGGGCGTTGCAGAGGTTGTTAAAAAGCTTATGATGCTTGGAATTATTGCAACAGTGAACCAGGCAATAGATTATGACACAGCAGAGCTTATCGCAGGTGAATTTGGAATAACCGTAAAGAAAGAAATCCTTCTTTCAAAAGAGGATAAACTGTTTATGGAAATCGATGATGAGGATAAGCCTGAGGATCTGATTGAGCGTCCGCCGGTAGTAGTTGTTATGGGCCACGTTGATCATGGTAAAACATCACTACTTGATGCTATCCGTGATACAAGCGTAACATCAACTGAAGCAGGCGGTATTACCCAGCATATCGGTGCGTACAGCGTTAGACTTAATGACCGTGACATCACATTCTTAGATACTCCGGGCCATGAAGCGTTTACAACTATGCGTGCAAGAGGTGCACAGGTAACAGACGTTGCAATTCTTGTAGTTGCCGCAGATGACGGTATAATGCCCCAGACAATCGAGGCTATAAACCACGCCAAGGCGGCAAATGTAGAAATAATCGTTGCTATTAACAAGATTGATAAAGATGGTGCAGATGTAAACCGTGTTAAGCAGAACCTTATGGAGCATGAGCTTGTTCCGGAGGAGTGGGGCGGTGACACTATATGTGTTGAAATCAGTGCCAAGAAGAGAATAAATATCGATGGCTTACTTGAAATGGTACTTCTTGTAGCGGATATGAAGGAGCTTAAAGCTAACCCGAACCGTCTTGCAAAGGGTACTGTCATAGAAGCACGAGTTGATAAGGGTAAGGGTCCGGTTGCTACCGTTCTTGTTCAAAACGGTACACTAAGACAGGGCGATGTAATTCTTTGCGGTACTTCTGTTGGTCACGTCCGTGCAATGACAAACGATAAGGGCAGACGTGTCAAGGAAGCAGGTCCTTCAACTCCCGTTGAAATTCAGGGACTTAATGAGGCTCCAACAGGCGGTGATGACCTTATAGTTGTTAAGGACGAAAAGCTTGCACGTGAGGTTGCAGAGCAAAGACGCCAGGAAATCCAGGAGGATAAATTCAACTCTGTTGTTAAGGTTTCTCTTGATAATTTGTTTAGCCAGATTGACGAAGGCAATATGAAAGAATTACCTATTATCGTTAAGGCAGACGTACAGGGTTCAGTTGAGGCAGTAAGACAGAGTCTTGAAAAGCTATCGAATGATGAGGTACGTGTCCGCGTTATTCACGGCGGCGTAGGTGCTGTAAACGAATCTGACGTAATGCTTGCAAACGCATCAAATGCGATAATTGTCGGCTTTAATGTACGTCCTGATGCAGGTGCACTTGCAATGAGCCATCAGAATGATGTTGATATCCGTCTTTACAGAGTAATTTATCAGGCAATCGAGGAAATCGAGTCAGCAATGAAGGGTATGCTTGATCCCGAATTTAAAGAGGTTGTACTTGGTTATGCAGATGTACGCCAGACCTTCCGTGTCCCCAATGCCGGAGTTGTTGCCGGATGTTATGTAAGACAGGGTAAGATTTCAAGAAACGCATCTGTACGTGTTGTACGTGACGGTATCATTATCCACGAGGGCAAGATTGCGAGCTTGAAGCGTTTTAAGGACGATGCTAAGGAAGTAACAGAGAAGTTCGAATGTGGTATCGGTATTGAGAATTTCAACGATATTAAGGACGAGGATACAATCGAGTGCTTTGAAATGCAGGAAGTTGAAAGATAAACTATTTATTGAAAGAGGATATAAATGGCGAGAATTGATAAGATAAACGGAGAGATAATGCGTGAGCTTGCAAATATAATTCGTGAGCTTAAGGATTCGCGGATCCCGATTATGACAAGCGTTGTTTCAGTAAGCGTCACAAACGATTTGCGTTATGCAAAAGCATATATTTCGGTTATGGGCGACGAAAAAACAAAGCAGAAAGCAATGGATGGTCTGAACAGTGC
>CAKSGP010000004.1 GCA_934454745.1 uncultured Clostridia bacterium | reverse complement strand
TCAGGAATAAGTCCCTGGACCTCCCGTGAACTCGTCTATTCTGATTTCGGAACAACAGATGTACTAAGCGATGCACTAAACACTAATAAAAGTGCAATGATAAAGGTTGCAATTAATAAGCTTAAGAAACGCATAGAACAAGGAGATTTTGCCCCCTGTATGATTGAGGACACGCAAACGGGCAAGCTTGTGGAATTTTCAGCAATACCCATAGAGCAATATGAAACTCTTGCAAAATCAATAAGCTTTAACAGTATGAATGAGCTTGTTGATGAGTTTTATTATAAACGTGATATAACGGAACGAATGAGGCAGAAAACCGCGGATCTTGTGAAACTGTTAAATAACCATAGAGAGCGTATAGCAAAAAAGATGTCTATTTTAGAGGCGACACTTACAGATGCAGAAAAAAAGGACACGTACAGACAGTATGCCGATTTAATAATGGCAAATATTTACCGCATACCACAGAACTCAAAAAGCGTAGAGCTTGAAAATTATTTCGATGAAAATATGGGGACAGTAAAAATAAATTTGGATCCGTCCCTTTCGCCGTCACAGAATGCACAGAAATATTATAAAAAATACAACAAAGCAAAAACAGCCTTAACTGAGGCTCAAAAACAGCTCCGACAGAGCAAGGACGAGCTTGCATATATCCTAAGTACCCTTGCAATGGTAGAAACGGCAGACAGAATTGAGGATATAAGTACCATCCGCCGTGAGCTTGCAGACGAAGGGTATATAAAGAAAAGTACCAATGCAAAACGAAAAGAAAAATCGGAGCAATCGAAGCCGATGCACTGTGTATCAAGTGACGGATTTGATATATATGTAGGCAGAAATAATACCCAGAACGATTATCTGACCTTAAAGCTTGCCAATTCATCAGATATCTGGTTTCACACCAAGGATATTCACGGCTCACATACCATAATAAAGCTTGGTATTAATAAGGACGTACCAAAAGAAACTATCCTTGAAGCCGCAGGCCTTGCCGCATATTATTCAAAGGCACGTGAGAGTGCACAGGTGCCCGTTGATTATACAACTATTAAAAATGTTAAAAAACCAAATGGTGCAAAACCAGGTATGGTAATATATGAAGGGTATAATACGGTATATGTTAAGCCAACATTGTTAAAAAATAACGCCGCAGAATAAATACTGCGGCGTTATTTTTTTAATAATATGTAAACCTTTTATAAATAGACTTACAAAATAATTGAAAAAAATCAAGGGCAAGAGTATAATTAGTGATGTAAAATTTGTTATTCGGAGGATATTATGGCACATTTGAGTAAAATAACCGAATCAATAAAGGGACTGCCAAAAAAAACGAAGGAGCTAATCGGGAAAATCAAATGCTTTGATTATAAGTCAACCCCACATAAGATTAGACAGCTACCCGGAACTATAAAGGCTATGCCCAAAAAGAAACTTGCAATAATCTGTATTGTAGCAGTTTCAATTATAGCATTGGCGATAACGGGAATTGCAAAGCTTGCAGGAGGAAAAGACGGAGATAAAGAATATGAAACGGCAAAGGCGGAGCGTCGTAATATAACAAGGAGTGTAACAGGTTCATCAATAGTCGAGGCGAATGATACATATAATGTTACAGCTCTTGTAACAGGTGAGATACTTACAGATACCTTCAGTGAGGGTGACACTGTAAAGAAAGATGACGTTTTATATACAATCGAAGCATCTGATGCGGAAAATTCAGTTGAAAAGGCACGCCAGAATTTCACAGATGCCGTAAAGAAACGTTCTGATACAATTGAATCCAACAAGCTGAATAAGGCAAATACAGATGATGCAGTTAAAAAAGCATTGAATAGTCTGAAAACTGCACAGACAAATTACAATAACCTTACAATACGCTCAGATTATACAGGAACAGTAACGGAGGTGCTTGTAAAAGAGGGCGATTCCGTAAATGACGGAACAAAGCTTGCAAAGGTCGAGAACACTGCAAGATTAAAGATACAGGTGCCTTTTAACGAGTCCGATGTCGGAAACATAAAGGTAGGAAGCACAGCAGAGCTAACACTTGCAAAATCGGGGGATAAGCTATGGGGAACGGTTACTGCAGTTTCAGGAGCCTCCATTGCAACGTCAGCACACGCAATAGTGAGATATGTAACCATCGAGGTGACAAATCCCGGTGCTTTGACATCACAGGAGAGTGCATCAGCTGTTATAAACGGTGTTGCGTGCAGTGATTTAGGTCAGTTTGAATATTGTGACAGCGGATATATACTTGCAAAATCAAACGGCAGAATAGAAACTCTCTACATTGATGAAAATGATCACGTTAGTACAGGACAAAAAGTCGGAAATATTGATTCAGACAGCGTGGAAACAAGCTACACAAACGCAAAGTTAGAGGTTGACAGTGCATACAGAAGTCTTGAAAAGCTTGTTATAGAAAGTGATACATATTCTCTTGATTCAAGTGTAAATTCGGCAAGAATTTCACTTGAGGAGGCAGAGCGAAAGCTTGAGGACTATACCATCACAGCGCCAATTGACGGAACCATAATAACAAAGAATAAAAAAGCAGGCGAAAAGCTTGAGCAGAACTCATCTGGTTCAGAGCCTATGGCAGTTATTTATGATATGTCAGTACTTAAGGTCCAGCTTACAATAGACGAGTCTGATATACATAATATACAAACAGGTCAGGAGGTAACAGTAACCGCAGATGCCGTTTCGGGACGCTTTAAGGGCGAGGTTACAAAGGTCGGAATTGACGGAACTTCGTCAAACGGAGTAACAACCTATCCCGTTGAGGTATCAATCACAGAATACGGAGATCTGTTACCGGGAATGAATGTGGATTGTACAATAGAAATAGAGGCGGCAGAAAACGTCATTGCAGTACCTGCAAGTGCTGTTCAGCGTGGAAACAAGGTATATGTCAAGGGCAGAAAAACTGATGATAAGGATACAGCCCCTGAAGGTTTTTATAGTGTTGAAGTTGAAACAGGAGTAACGGATTCATCGTTTATAGAAATCAAAAAGGGTATTAACGAAGGCGATGAAATTTTAACTTCCATAAAGGCAAGCGGAATTGAAGCCGAAGGCGAACAAACCTTCGATATGCCTCAGATGGGCGGTATGGGCGGTATGCCTAGTGGCGGCGGTATGCCTGGTGGCGGAATGTCCGGCGGCGGTAGCAGAATGCCCAACGGCGGTGGCGGCAGCCCGCGATAAGGAGAGATCAATGTCGCATTTAGTAGAATTAAAAGATATATATAAAATATACCGTATGGGCGATACGGAGGTTCACGCACTTGACGGTATTTCACTAAGTATTGACAAGGGCGAGTTTGTTGCCATTGTCGGCTCCTCAGGCTCGGGTAAATCCACTTGTATGAATATTATCGGTTGTCTTGATGTTCCTACAACGGGTTCATATAAGCTTAACGGCAGAGAGATAAGTAATTACTCATCAGACGAGCTTGCAGATGTCAGGAATAAGATGCTTGGATTTATTTTCCAGCAGTATAACCTTATCCCCAAGCTTACAGTTTTAGAAAATGTAGAGCTTCCCCTGTTATACGGCGGATTTTCAGAGCACGAACAACGGGAGCGTGCAATGGCGGCGTTGGAAAGAGTGGGACTTGAATTAAAGGCGAAAAACCTGCCCACTCAGCTTTCAGGCGGTCAGCAACAGAGAGTGTCAATAGCCCGTGCACTTGCAGGTGATCCGTCAGTTATACTTGCCGACGAGCCTACCGGAGCATTGGATTCAAAAACAGGTAAGGACGTTATGAAATTCCTCCAACAGCTTCACCGTGAGGGTAATACGATTATTCTCATCACCCACGATAACTCTATTGCCGCACGTGCATCACGTGTTGTACGTGTTACAGACGGTCGTATTGTTTATGACGGACCCGTTGAGGGAGATAAGCTCGTTTATGAGCAGGCATCTGCGGGCAGAGATGGGGAGGATGATGCTTAATGGGAATAGGAAAAAGCTTCCAGATGGCAATATCGAGCATTGTAAACAACAAGGTTCGTGCGTTCCTTACAATGCTCGGTATCATAATAGGTATTGCGGCGGTTATAATCCTTGTATCCGTTATGAACGGACTTATGGGCGAGGTGTCAAGCGTATTTAATGAATTCGGCACAACTTCCCTTACAACCACTATCCAATCCCGTCCTAACGTAGAGATAACCCCTGAGGAACTATACGAATTTGTGGACGAAAACCCTGATTTGTATTCGGGAATGTCGCCTAATGTTACAGTATCAGGAGATTTTAAGACCCCCGATTCCGGTGACGACACAGTAACAGTCAGAGCCAGCGGTGTTTCAGAGGACTACTACGATATAAAAAAGCTGGAAATGAGCTTTGGCAGATTCATTTCATACATAGACTGCGAGAACAGATCAAATGTAGCCGTTATAGGCTCCTTTCAGGCAATGGAATATTTTGGAAGCCTTGAGGCGGCAATAGATAAAACCGTCCGTCTTAACGGCATACCCTACACCGTAATAGGAGTACTTGAGGAGCAGGAGGACTCCACCGAATCCTCAAGCGATAATGCAATGTATATACCATATACATCGGCGATGCAGGCACTGCAAATCGGAGTTATAAGTTCCTATATTGTAGATGCCGCATCAGATGAAATCGTTGAAAGGTCAAAAGCACAGCTTGAGAGCTACCTGCTTGAGAAGGTGGGCGATGATGATTATTATTCAGTAACCTCTATGCAGACTATAATAGACAGTATGCTTGAGATGATGAATAAGATGAAGATGGTACTTATAGCGATTGCCGCAATTTCGCTCCTTGTAGGCGGAATAGGCATTATGAATATTCAGCTTGTTTCGGTAAGCGAGCGTACACGAGAGATTGGTATCCGTAAATCCCTTGGTGCAAAGCATAAGCACATTATGACACAATTTGTAATGGAATCAGGCGTTATAAGCTGTATAGGCGGTGTAATCGGCATAATATTTGGCTCTATATGTTCCATTACATTCGGCAACCTGTTAGGAATGTCCGTATCCCCGTCTTTCGGTGCGATTGCAGTTTCTTTCGGAGTATCCGTGGCAATAGGTGTTGTGTTCGGATTTTTACCTGCACGAAAGGCGGCTATGCTTAACCCCATTGACGCATTGCGAAACGATTAAATTTAAATAAAAGGGAGAAAGTTATGAAAAAGAAAATAACATCACTTATGCTTGTTGTGATGATGCTGTCAGGACTATATACTGTCAATGTATCGGCATCAAGTGAGCGTTGGCAGTCGGATACTGAAATGGCAGAGCTATTGTCAGGCCTTGATATAATGGTAGGGGATGATGAAGGCAACTTCAATTTTGACAGCAACGTGACCCGTGCCCAGATGTCAAAAATTGCGGTCGCATCATCAAGCTATAAAAATACAGTTGCTTTAGGCTTGCAGTTCTCGCCCTTTTCAGATGTAAAAGGAACATACTGGGGTGCACCGTATATACGTGCCGCAGTATCCGCAGGCATTGTTGAGGGATATATCGACGGAACATTCCGTCCTGACGGTAATGTGACATATGAGGAGGCAGTGACTATGATGCTCCGGGTTCTTGGCTATACAGAATCTGATTTTGGCGCCTCATATCCCTACGGTCAGATAGGCACGGCAGAAAGCCTTAAAATGACAGAGGGAATAGACAGACAAATCGGCGAGCCTATGACACGCCGTGATGTTGCAAAGCTTGTCTGCAATGCACTTGATACAAAATCAAAAACAACAAAGCAGGATTTGATTGCAGTTCACGACTGTCAGTTTATTGAAGATGTAACCATTATTGCATCTCAGACAGACGATAAATCATTAGGCTCGGACGAGATTTCCACATCAGCAGGCAAATACCGTATAGATGACACATTTAATGATTCATATGTAGGCTGTAAGGGTGATATGGTAGTAAAGGATGACAAGTATTTTGTAGCCTTTTCTACTGATTCAGAGTATAAATCAGAAAAGTATATCGTATATTCAACACTAAACGATGCTATCTTGTGTTATCCTGACGGAAATAACACATCATTAAAACAGTTCAGGCTAAGCGACAGTACAACCTGCTATAAGGATTCTGTTGCATATACCTACGGCACTTTACGTCAGCAGATGGAAATGGGCGATATAGTCAGAATCCGTTACCGTGATAACGGCGAGGTTGACTATATAAGCTACAGTGAAGGCAGTCTTACAGGACCTATAAAGGTTGTTTCAAGCTCCTGGGCATCAAAGTTTGATACAAATTCACAAACTAAAATAATGCGTGACGGCAAGCAGGTTACATCAGAGTACATACAGCAGAACGATATTCTCTATTACAGTAAGTCCTTGAATATGGTTATGGCATACACCAATAAGGTTACAGGTATTTATGAGGATGCAGTTCCGTCAAAGGATTTACCCCGGAGTGTTGTTGTTTCAGGTGTAACATATGAGGTTGAAAGTGCAGACGCATTTAATGACCTATCCTCAAGCGGTTCCGTTTCAATCGGCGATACTGTTACATTGCTTCTCGGACGTGACGGAACAAAAGTTGCAGGCGTAGTAAATCTTAATGATGTTTCAGGTACTGTTGTAGGATATATAACAGGTACAGGCAAAAAGGATTTTACAAAAAGCGACGGAACTGTTTATAACAGCTATTACGTAAATGTTGTAACCTCAGACGGTACGACATACACATATCCTACCGATTATGATAAATCCCAAAGCTTGAATAAGGTTTGTAAGATTACATTAAAGGACGGAAAAGCACAGGTAGGTGCATCTGTAAATGCAACCTCAATTTCGGGCAAGGTAAGCTATTCTGATATGACGATAGGCTCTAAACCTGTTTCACAGAACGTTGTAATAGTTGATGTGGCACAAAACGTATATTCTGATGTTCCCCTTTATGCGAAAACGTATATGCAACGTCTTGACGGAAAAACACTAAGTGCAGGAAGTGTTCTTTATGCTGAAACTAACTCAAAGGGCGAGATAAGTGCAATGATTACACAGAACGTAACAGGTGATATGTACTCTTACGGAATTGTAACATCAGTACAAAAAGGTGAAAACAGTGCAGTTATAACCTCCAACGGCGGAACGTACACAGTAACAGGTATGAGTGGAATGTCTCTTGGATTACCGGTTAAGTTTATAAAGAACGGAAATTCGACTGACTATGCCACATCACTAAGCACCATTTCGGGCAGTGTCAGCGAATTTACCAACGGTTATGCAGTTATCGGCGGTGAACGTTATCTTTTCGCACCAAATATGGAAATTTACGAAAAAATCGGATTGCAGTACAGGAAAGTATCAATTTCCGATGTAATTGAAGGAAGCTATTCATACAGCTGTTATTCAGACGATAAGACAAACGGCAGAATAAGATTGGTTATTGTAACAGAAAAATAAATATAATAAAAAGAGGCTGATGCCTCTTTTTATTGTATTATGTTTTGTATCCATATTCCCTTTTTGACCAGTATAAATCCGATTATACACTTTATAAATTCAACACCCTGAACGGCAATGAAAATACCGATTGCAGGCACATTCGTAAGCTTTGCAAGAATAAATGCAACAGGGACCGATGCACACCACATAAACACGCTGTCAAAGGCAAGAGTTAAGATGGTTTTACCTCCTGAACGGAGTGTAAAATATGCGGCATTCAGAAATGCGGACTGGGGCATAAACAAGGCCTGTGCTATAAGAAAATGCGTTGCAATCTGCTTGGCTTCAGTGGTGGTGTTGTAAATCCTTGGGAAGAATGGCGCTGTTGCTAAAAGGACAAGACCTGTTATCATACAGGCAAATACTGCAAAAACTATAAGTCTTGTATCGTTCCTTTTCGCCTCCTTGAATTTACCTGCACCTAAAAGCTGACCGACTATAATGGATATTGCATTTCCTAATGCGATAAATACTACGCTAAACACGTTAAAAAGTGTGTTTGCGATATTAAGTCCCGAAATCGTATTAAGACCTCTAAATGAATAGCAGAGAGTGAGCATAGCCATTCCCCCTGACCATAGTCCCTCATTTATGAGAAGTGACAGGGACTTTGCCAAAAACTTTTTGAACATATCAAAGGGTAATTTAAAGGTTTTATAAAGACCTTTTACATAGGGATGCTCTTTTTTGTGTCTGTGAAGCCATATAACGACAATACAGGTTTCAACATATCTTGCCGTAACCGTTGCGATTGCCGCACCCTTAACACCAAGCATAGGAAATCCCAGATTGCCGTAAATTAAGAGGTAGTTCAGGATAAGGTTTACTATAACCGCAACAAATCCGGCTTTCATAGGAAGCATTGTTTCGTTACATTCTCTTAGGGTTCCCGAATATGCCTGAAGTATCATAAAGGGAATTAAGCCTGCAAGAATAATATTAAGGTAGTTCTTTGCGTATCTAAATGCCGCCGCCATATCACCGCCGTCACTGCTCCCGGCAAGGTATGCCATAATTAAGTTGTTGCCTAAAAGCAAAAAAATTAAAAATGCAACAGACGTTACAAAAGCGCCTATTATCAGCTTGAATCTGAGAGTACGGCGAATTCCCTCGTTATTTTCCTCGCCGAAATACTGTGCTGTAAAAATACCTGCTCCTGCTACTGCACCGAATATGCAAAGGTTATAAATGAATATAAGCTGATTTGTTATTGCAACGCCTGACATTTGCTCTGTGCCTATTCTGCCAACCATTATATTATCAATCATACTTACGAAATTTGTTATTCCGTTCTGTATCATTATGGGTAGCGCAATAGCTAATGCGTGTTTATAAAAAGCTTTATTGCCTATGAAATTTTCAAGGGAAATCCTCATATAATCATTCCTTTATTATCTGTAAATTTTTAGTTTAGTAAGAAGTCCGTAAATTTTTGTGCCGCCGGGCAGGAGAAGTATATCCTCCTTATCCATAATGTGCAAACCAAGCACAAGTCCCATATATACAACTGCCGCAATAGCTATTGCTATTAATGTTATTACAAGGTTTGCCATATAAGCACCGCCTATGAGATATGACAGGATTTTGTAAACTCCTACTGCGGCAATGCCCATAACAACCCCTGCAAAAAGCGGTTTTATAATATATTTCTTTATTGTCAGCTTCAGGGGAATATGGCGTATTAACACAAAGAAGTTAATTAAGAACGCAGCAAGCTGACATACTATTGACGAAACAGCCGCGCCATATATATTAATTGACGGAATACGGATAAGTGCCAGATTAAGCACTACCTTAAATATACAGCCTATAAGAATTGCGACTGCTGATACATAAACCTTGCCTATACCCTGCAAAGCGCCTGTTATTGTCTGAGACAATGCACTAAACACCAATGCAACCGACATAATGGATAGTAAATCATAGCCGTCGGGTGTTGCGGGGTATATGATTTTATAAATCGGTTTTGAAAGTACCATATATCCTATTGCACATGGAAGTATAATCAAAATTGAAATCAGGATAGAATAAGCCGTTTTGTTGGCGGCCTCCTCTGTATCGCCCTTTGCTATGGCACCTGAAATTGACGGAACAAGAACAGTTGCAAATGCAATATTTAAAGCAAGGGGCATATTAAACAGGGTGTCGCTTTTTGAGAGCATACCCGAAAGGGTTACTGCGGCAGTGTTAAGCTCTTTGGCAGTGGGATTTAGAATTGCTGGAGAATTTGCAATCTGCGGAATACCGTTTGCAAAAGCACATTCTATACCCCGTGTTATTGTTGCAAGGTCAACGACACGGTTAACGGCAGTTATAATTGATGCAAGAGAAATGGGTACCGAAAGCATAAGAATCATTTTCATAAGCTTTTTGGTGGATACCTTTTCTGTTTCACACTCTGAACGCTGTATCCGTTCGTTTATAGCCTTTCTCCTACGCATATAGAATATGAAAAGATATACAAAAGATATTACCGTTGCGGCAGAGCTTGCCGCATTTGCCCACGCCGCCATAATTTCAGGGGGCGTAGTCCCCTTTGGCGAGTAAAGAAGGGTAATGCGTGTTATAACCTTCATCAGAGCAGGCATAACCCCAACGGTAAGTACTACAAAAAGTATTGTCAGTCCGCACTTAAATACCTGCTCAAGCATTTGTGACTGGCTTGTGGCACGCATATCCGAAAGTCCTTGGAAATAGCCGCGAATAACAGAAGCTATACAAACAAAGAACAGAGATGGGGCAAGCGCACGCATAACGTACTGTGCACCGTCCATATTCATTATATATACTGCAATGAAATCAGCACCCAGATACAGAATAACAGAGCATATAATACCTATTACAGAAAACAGCTTCAGCGCTGATTTAAATACATTATGTGCCGCCTTATAATCGCCTATTGCCGCACGCTCAGATACCATCTTTGCAATGGCATTGGGAATACCCACAGAGGATATTGCCAGAAGCACGGTGTACACCTGAAAGCCTGCATTATAAAAGCCGTTTCCGGCATTGCCGAACCCGTTGATATTTGTTATTACCATTCTATACACAAGCCCAAGCACCTTAACCATAATCTGTGCGAACAGGATAATGGCAACGTTGCCCATAAAGGAATGTGTTTTTTCTGAATTAATTTTATTCATAACTAACCTCTTTGAATATAATAAGTATATTATACCTCTGTTTTTGGGATTTGTAAACCCCTTAATTTATTTTGAAAGCATTACTTATTTTGCTTGACAAAAGGGCAATTTTGGGGTATTATACTACTATGGGTTAGTATTTTTTAAAGATAAACGGTAGCCTTATACTCCTTAAATATAAGGACTGTAAAAATAATTAAAAAAGGAATGGCAATATAAAATGATAGTCACTTCATCCCCAAAGGGAACAGAGGATTTACTGCCGGAGGAAAGCTATAAATGGCAGTATCTTGAAAAAAAATTTAAAGAAACGGCAGATGCGTATAACTACAAGGAAATACGAGTGCCTACGTTTGAGCATACGGAGCTATTTGAACGTGGTGTGGGCGATACTACCGATGTAGTTGAAAAACAGATGTACACCTTTAACGATAAGGGCGGAAGAAGTATAACCCTTCGTCCTGAGGGTACGGCATCAGTTGCAAGAAGCTTTTTGCAAAACAACCTCTATGCACTGCCTATGCCTATGAAGGCGTTTTATAATATCGCTTGTTTCAGATACGAAAATAAGCAGAAAGGCAGATTACGTGAGTTCCATCAGTTCGGAGTTGAAGCATTCGGTGCACAGAACGCAACAATGGACGCAGAGATTGTATCCCTTGCCATTAGCTTCTTAACAAGCGTAGGACTTACGGATTTATCGGTAAACATTAACTCAATAGGTTGTCCGAAATGCCGTAAGGCGTATTCAGATGCCTTAAAGGAGTACTTAAAGCCCAGATATGAGGAGCTTTGCGATACCTGCAAGGGCAGATTTAGTCGCAATCCCTTAAGAATAATTGATTGTAAGTCGGAGATATGTCAGGATATCGTTAAGGGCGCACCTACACTCCTTGATTATATATGTGACGATTGCCGTGAGCATTTTGAGCAGTTTAAGTCCTGCCTTGATGCAATGGGAGTTGGATATACCATAGATTCAGGTATTGTCCGCGGTCTTGACTATTACACAAAGACAGTATTTGAAATAATAAGCGGTGACTTTACCGTATGCGGCGGCGGACGTTATGACGGACTCGTAGAGGAGCTTGGCGGAAAGAGTACACCGGCTGTGGGATTCGGACTTGGTATTGAAAGACTATTGCTCCGTCTTGAGGAAACAGGAGTAATAATTCCAAAGCCTGATTCAGTAACACTCTATATTGCGCCTATGGGCGAGGATGCGGTATCTAAGGCAGTCAAGCTTGCATATGATTTAAGGCAAGCAGGCATAAGCGTTGATACTGACCATATGGGTAGAGGCTTAAGAGCAAGTATGAAGTATGCCGATAAGCTTGGTGCAAAAAATACGCTTGTCCTTGGTGATAACGAGATTGAAAATGGTGTAGCTAAAATAAAGAATATGGCAACAGGCGAGGAAACAGAAGTTTCACTTGACAAAATTTTAGAATTTTTCAGATAAAAGGGAATAGAACAATGGATACAATGAAAGGCTTAAAGCGTACAAACTACTGCGGAGAAACAGAAGGAATAGGAAAAACAGTAGTTGTAGGCGGATACGTACAGAAAATAAGAGATATGGGTAACCTCATATTCATAGATCTCCGTGACAGAACAGGTATTGTTCAGCTTGCGTTTGACGACAGCACAGCGCCGGACCTACTTAAAAAGGCAAAATCCTGCCGAAGTGAATTTGCACTTATGGCCAAAGGAGTTGTCCGTGAACGTGAGAGTAAGAACAAGGAGCTTAAGACCGGCGATATAGAAATATACGTTGACGATTTAAGAATACTTGCAAAGGCACAGACACCGCCTTTTGAAATAACGGATAACACTAACGTAAACGAGGAGCTTCGACTTAAATACCGTTATTTAGACTTAAGACGAGGTGTTTTGCAGAAAAATATAATTATGCGTTCGGAGATTGCAAAAGCGGCACGTGACTATTTCTACGATAACGGATTTATAGAAATTGAAACACCTATGATGATTAAATCAACGCCTGAGGGTGCCCGTGACTATGTAGTTCCCTCACGTGTGCATCAGGGCAATTTCTATGCACTTCCCCAGTCACCGCAGATTTATAAACAGCTTTTGATGATTTCGGGCTTTGACAGATATATTCAGCTTGCAAGATGTTTCCGTGATGAGGACTTAAGAGCAGACCGTCAGCCGGAATTTACACAAATAGATATGGAAATGTCCTTTGTTGATGTAGAGGATGTTTTGGAGATTGTAGAGGGATTTATAAAGTATTTGTATAAGACCGTGCTTGATACTGATATTCCTACTCCCTTGCCGCGTTTGACCTATAAGGAGGCAATGGAACGCTATGGCTCCGATAAGCCTGATACACGTTTCGGAATGGAAATTCAGAATATAAGCGATTGCGTAGCAGACAGTGAGTTCGTTGTGTTTAAATCTGCCCTTGAAGCAGGCGGAACTGTTCGTGCAATCGTAGTGCCTGATGCTGCCGAAACTTACACACGTAAGGAAATAGATAAGCTTGTTGAGCACGCAAAGGGTATAGGTGCAAAGGGACTTGCATATATACGCTGGAATGAGGACGAGCCTAACGCAAGCTTTAAGAAGTTCTTTAGCAATGAGGAATTAAAAGCTTTGCTTGACAAACTTGGTGCGAAAAAGGGCGATGTTGTTCTTATTGTTGCTGATAAGGATAAGGTAACACTTCCTGTACTTGGTGCATTGCGTCTTATAACCGCAAAGCGTATGGATATAATTCCTGATAAGTGGAACTTCCTATGGATAACAGACTTCCCATTCTTTGAATATGACGAGGAATCAGGCAAATGGCTTGCAATGCATCATCCCTTTACAATGCCTAATGACGAGTGCATACAGTACCTTGACACTAACCCCGAAAAGGTCAATGCAAAGGCGTATGATTTGGTTCTTAACGGTGTTGAGCTTTCAAGCGGTTCTATACGTATAAACGATTATGAGCTCCAGCAGAAAATGTTTGAGCTTTTAGGACTTACCGACGAGGAAATCGAGGCTAAATTCGGATTTTTGGTTGAAGCCTATAAGTACGCTGCGGCACCTCACGGCGGTATGGGTATCGGTCTTGACAGACTTGCTATGCTTATGACGGGCTGTGACAGCTTGCGCGACGTAACGGCGTTCCCCAAGGTTCAGAACGCATCAGAGCTTATGTCCCAGGCTCCCGGAACTATTGATGATGCACAGCTTGAGGAGCTTGGAATACAGATAGTTAATAATGGAGAGCAAGAAAATGATTAAGCTGTGGAATTCGGATATGCCGTATAAGCTTGATGGCGAGGACTTTGAACCATGTATAACAGCATATCCTACAAACTCAAAGGGTGCTGTAATAATATGTCCCGGCGGTGCATATCGATGTCGTGCAGACCACGAAGGACCTGTAATGGGTGAATGGTTCCAAAGTAACGGTATAACTGCCTTTGTTTTGGATTACCGTGTTGCACCGAATATGCATCCGGCAGAAATTTCAGATGCAATGCGTGCTATCCGATACGTAAGACATCACGCTGACGAATACGGACTTGACCGTGACAAAATTGCTATTATGGGATTTAGTGCAGGTGGTCATTTAGCAGGCTCCTTATCTGTTCATTACGATAAGAAAATGTATGAGCCTATGGACGAAATTGATAAGGAAAGTGCAAAACCAAATGCAAGTATTCTTTGCTATTCTGTAATAGATATGGGAACATACCGTCACGATGATACAAGAAATAATCTTATAAGCTCTCATCCTACGGATGATATGACAGAGTTTATGTCACTTCATAAACAGGTTAATGCAGACACTCCTGAGGCATTTATATGGCATACATCATCTGATAACGATGTACCCGTAATGAATTCTATGCTCTATGCAGAGGCTTTAAGCCGTCATAACATAAATTTTGAAATGCACATATACCCCATGGGCCCCCATGGCTTAGGCTTGGCAAATGATAACGATTATGTTGCAAAATGGTCAAGGGATCTTATTGAGTGGCTGACATATAAAGAGTGGAAGTAACAAAAAACTGTTGCTTTATGGGGTGTACTCAAAAGGATAGTAATTTAAAAGGCTGAACGATTGATTTCGTTCAGCCTTTTATCGTAGGGGCGATTCACGAATCGCCCGTTTATAAGATCTTAGGAGTATCCTAAATTATTGGAAGATGTATACATTTTCCCTGCTTGTTACAGTACCGGACTAAACCGGTTTTACATTAATTTTAATTAAAATCAAATGAAATTATAGGGATTATTTTGTTATCACCCCAACTGTCAACAGGAATTAAAATAAGCCTATCAAATTTTTGATTAACATTTATATGATAAGAACGCTTCCTATTATTTAAAACATGTAAAAGTTCGTATTTTTTTTCGTTTAATTCACCTATAAGCTTAAATTCTTTACATAATGTTTTTGGCATGCACATTTGAGGACTGTCTAAGCGTTGGTTAGCTCGGGTTAAATGTTCGCGCTCACAATCACTCCCCGGAAGAGTATCACGATTTAAGTCGCTGCAAAATACAATATGCACAGTCGATATATTTGTTTCGTTGAAACTATAACAGATTTGTTCGCCGGAATTTGCAATATATGAATAATTGTTTCCATCGGTATTATAAATACGATGTGCTCTATCCTGACCATTTCTGATAACTTCACTATTAATGTTAAGCTTAGCATTTAAACATAATGAAGATATTTCTCTTGTTTTGGAAGGAAGAAAACAATCTTCATTCATAAGTAAATTCTGTAACAAATCAATTTTTTGGCAATATACATCATGAGGTGTAATATTGTTGTTTACAGAGATTGCTGCAGCCTTTCCTACAGCTTCTCCCAATAAAGCACAAGTTGCCATAACCCGAATGCTACTCATTGCCATATGTGTCATACTGATGTTTCTTCCTGCAAAAAACAGGTTTTCTACATTCTTTGAATACAAAGCACGATATGGTATTGAATATGGAGCAGGTGTTGAATAATTTGTATTAGGTATTCCTTTGTGGTAAAATCCACCCGGGAAATGGTCATCAAGCGGCCAGCCGCCATATGCAATTTCATCTTCAAAAACTTTTTTGTTACTGATATCTTTTTGAGTAATCATATATTCTCCGCACATTCTGCGCGACTCACGCTTGCCCGGTAAAAATCCCAAAAAGTCTAAATCCCATTTAGCTGAATTGAAATTTCCCGAGTTTTTTATATAATCCCACGTTCCTGTAGCGAGAGCAATAAGTTCATCTTTCAATATTTCTGTATCATCAATGGTGTTTTTGTTGCCTCCTAACTCAAGATACCAAAAATTTTCGTAGTCATCATATATATTCGGCGTTCTGTTCTTAAAGTCTTCATCCGTCAGTGTTGTTTTCCACGAAGGAGGAATATATTTTATATCTTCAGTAGTTTCGCGTCCTTGAATCAGACAAGACATTCCCATTGTCATATCATCAGGGACTTTTGTTTCTGTTATTTCTCCAAATTCTCTGTTTGATTCGCGACCTATACGAAACTCTGCATCACATAGAGGAGCAAGAATACTGTCACCTGAACTATCACAGAATAAACGGGCTTTGACTTCATAAAAGCATTGTGTTGTCATCTGATATCCGGTAACGGTATTTATTTTAGTATCACGATTATATTTAAATTCGCCTTTTTCAACCGATGCATCCATACAGGTACAATTTAAAAGCAAGGTGATATTTTCTTCCCGTCGAACAAAATCATACAATACTGTATCCCATATTGCATAACTTTTTGTCGGGTTTCGGTATAGATTTTCCAAAGCGATTTCTTCCAATATACCCGTTTCACGATTATCTCTGCCTTGTGCACCGCATATCCACATACGTATTTCAGATGAAGCATTACCGCCTAAAACAGGACGTTCGTGCATAAGCACTACTTTTAGTCCCTCTCTAGCAGCTGAAATGGCTGCAGTTATGCCCGCCATACCACCACCTACAACACACAAATCACAATCAATTAAGTTTTTTTTCAACAAAGTAATGTACCTCCTTTACTTGACAACAATATTTTTCTGTAGTATAATTATATTATATTTATGATGAATTTTCTCTAAATAAAATGTAAAAAAATATAAAGAAAGTGCAAATAATATGGATAATCTTATCGAAAATATTGATTCGTACATTAAGTACCTAAATAGAGTTTGCGGATTACTTGTTTCCATACACTTTAGAGACGATGTTTTTAACCGCATACACGATAGTTTGGCATCAATGATTTTACCTTACAACTGCCACACAAATGCGTATTGTATAATGGTAAAAAATTCAGATCACAAAAAATGTTTGCTTAATCAGAAAAACATTTTAACAAGATGTCAAAGTAAAAAGGCTTTTTGTTATGTTTGCCACGCAGAAGTGCATGAATACATATATCCCATTTGTAACAATGATGATGTTGTGGGATTTATTGCCGTCAGTGGATACAGAAGAGATAATCCCGCTCAATGCAATATTTTAAATTATGATTTATGGAAGAGAGTCCTTGGCATAGAAATCCCCTTAAAAATATGCAATGCGGTTATTCCGCCACTTTGCATTATGCTTGAATGTGCGTTGCAGAAATATTGGACGGAAAGTGGTGATGAATATAATCAGATATTGCAATTCTTATATGAATATCACGCAAATATTACTCTTTCTGATTTAACTAAACATTTTCACAGAAGCAAATCGCATATCAGCCATCTGTTTAAGAAAAAAAATGGTATGACTATTCGGGCTTACTGCAACGAACTAAAGCTGGAAGATGCAAAAAAACTTCTTTTAAAAACAGTTATCCCTATTACAGAAATTGCTTTGAATGTTGGGTTTAATGATACAAGTTATTTTATTTATCTTTTCAAAAAAAAGTTTGGAATATCACCTCTTCAATATCGAAAAATAAATATACAAAATGATGACAATCTTTGTCACAATGTTAATAATAAATATTCGTATATATAGTAAAACGTAAATGTGATGTTTCACATTCACGTTTTACTGTCCTTTAGCGTACACATCATAAGCAACGGTTTTTTTGTTATAAGTTATATTGTCCTTTTATATTCTGATGGCGGTATGCCGATTATTTTTTTAAATAATTTTGAATAATGATAAATATCGCAAAAGCCATACAGCTCCGCTATTTCAGAAACTGTATGTTGCCCTTCCGTCAAAAGCTCTATGGAATGGTAAATACGTGCTTGCATCAAATACTGATGAAGGGGCAGACCGGTTGAAAGCTTTATAAGCTTACTTATGTAATTGGGATGAAGATTCAGCGCCTCACCGATTACCTTGTTTGAAAGGTTTTTGTCGATGTTTTCGTTTATGTATCCTATCACAATCCCTGTAACTTCTTTGCTTCCCGTATACTTCTGACCGCGTTGTTCCCGAACACATTCAAGCAAGAGCTCTGCCATAATATTTGCAATAATATCTTCAAAATACAGCAGTTTTTGCGTGTATTCGTGGATAATACGGCTAAGACTTGATGATATTTTTTTCATTTTTCTTATACAAGTAACCTCATTAAAAACAGGCACATTTAATTCCTCTAACCTCTCTAAAATAAGCTGTGAATCAAAAATGTCTGATTCAACAGGGGGAATGGGTTTTTTCAGCTTTGTATTTGATTGGGTATAATCAAAATTCAAGGCTATGTACACCGCCTTATCCTTCGGGGGTAGGAGCAGATATTTATTCCCCGACGGTATAATCAATACATCGCCTTTATTTAGGCGGTAACATTCCTTGTCCGTCTCTATTTCAGCCGTTCCCTCATACATATAAAAAAATCTGTGATCATAGGGTATTGTGGATTTATAGTTTGCATCTTTTCCTATTGGAATGTAATGCGCATATCTTATAAATGGGTTTATTTTAGATACATTCATTTTTCCTTCTCTCCTTAGATTTATTTTATACAAATTTCAGTTTATATTATACATTGATTATATCACAGAATAAAGATATAATCAAGATAATTTAGAGAGAGGAGAGTTTTGTATGATACAAAGAAAAGCAAAAAGAACGGCAAGAATAGGCGTTTTTGCCGTAGTTCACGAAATTTATTTTGAACAATTTGAAGGACTGCGTGAGAGTCTTTATGGTTATCACAATGATTTAATTGAAATTGTCAAAACAAATGATGTTGAAGTTGTGGATTTTGGATTTGTCGGGAATAACCAAAAGGCTTATGAGGTAGCAGAGGAAATTAAAAAACAGAACATAGATCTTTTAATGTGCAATATGATTACATATGCAACATCATCTGTGTTTGCACCGATTATTCTTGGCTGTGATATTCCTATGATTTTAGTTGCGCTTCAGCCCCTTTCAAAGCTGGATTATACAAAGGCTAATACATTTATGCAGTTGGAAAATGACAATATATGTGCCGTTCCGGAGTTTATGGGCGTTGCAAACAGGCTTGGAAAGAAGATACACGATGTCATAATCGGCACACTTTATGATGATGAAGCGGCAAGAGGAGAGCTTTCTAAATGGTGCAATATCGCAATGGTTCTTAACGGCTTAAAGGGCGCAAGAATGGGACTTATGGGGCATACTATGGAGGCAATGTATGATATGCACGCAGACCCAACGGCAATTTCTGCCACATTCGGAATACACGTTCCGCTTTTGGAAATAGATGACGCGGTAGCGGTGTACAACGAAATAACAGAAGATGAGATACAGGCAAAAATCAAGGTAATTGATGAGGAATTTGATATGCCTGATCCAAAGAGCGATCCTATAACAACTAAGCTTACAGATGCGGATAAGCTTCAAGCGGCAAAATCGGCAGCCTCACTTGACAGGTTGGTGGATAAATATAACCTGACAGGACTTGCATATTATTATGAAGGACTTGATAACACTATTCAGAGGACAGTTGCCTCAACCTTTATAGTGGGCAATTCCATTTTAAATGCCCAAGGCATACCAATGTGCGGTGAGTATGATATAAAAACATGTATAGCAATGCTTATTATGGATAGGCTCAATATCGGAGGCAGTTTTGCGGAGTTCCACCCCTTTGATTTTGACGAGGACTTTATTCTGGTAGGTCACGACGGACCGCACCATCTTGCCATAGCGGACGGAAAGCCAATTTTAAGAAGTCTTAAGAAATATCACGGAAAACCCGGAAGCGGTGCAGGCGTTGAATTTAAGATAAAAGAAGGCCCTATTACAATGCTGGGTATAACACAGACTTATGACGGTAAGTTTAAGTTTGTTATCGGCGAGGGCTATTCAAAGGCAGGCCCTATTCCTCCTACAGGAAACACAAACACAAGAGGATTTTTTGAACCTACAACAAAAGAATTTATTAAAAAGTGGGTAATGGAAGGACCAACACATCATTATGCTCTCGGTATCGGCCATCATGCAGATGAACTTGCAAAGATTGCAGATGTATTAGGAATAGAAAAAGTAGTTGTAAAATAATTAAGAAAGGTAGTGTTATTATGTATAATATTAAATTGGAGGAATATGTTCCGGAGCCTAAACCGGTAACATCAGACTATATTGTTGCTGCTCATTATTTTGC
>CAKSGP010000003.1 GCA_934454745.1 uncultured Clostridia bacterium | reverse complement strand
TTTCTTCAATCGCCCTGTCCGCATTTTTTCTCGAAGTATTGTCAAACGCACGAACCGTTCCGCCGAAAGAAGCGGTGTCGGGAATGGAATTTTCCGAAAATCCCGAATTAAGCTTGCATACCGACATAACAACCTTGTTTTGTGTGGCGTCATCCACATTTTTGTGAATATTGCAAAGAATTTCGGTCAAGATTTTAATCGGGTCAATTGCGTTTTCGGGTTGGGCACCGTGCGAGCCTTTGCCGATAATTTCCGCATTGAAAAAATCGGGTGAGGCAAAAAATTCGCCGTCCTTAAGCCTTATTTTGCCTGTTTCGGTTTCAGGGTCAACGTGCAGACCCACTGCCATATCCACATTTTTTAAAGCACCCTCGTTTATCATATCGAGCGCACCGCCCGTTTCCTCTTCGGCAGGCTGAAACATAAAACGAACGCAGCCCGAAATGTCATTTTCAAGCCGTTTTATAACAGCCGCACAAAAAAGCGCAATCGCAATGTGAAAATCGTGACCGCAGGCGTGCATCATACCTTCGTTCTGCGATTTGTACTCAATATCATTTTTTTCGCTTATTTTAAGGGCGTCCATATCGGCACGGACAAGAATTGTCTTTCCGCATCTTTTTGTATTGATTTCTGCCAAAATTCCCGTTTGTGCAATTTTATCCTTATACATAATGCCGTGTTTTTTCAAAAACGATTTTATAATTTCTCCGGTTTTAAGCTCTTCAAAGGCAAACTCGGGATTTTGGTGCAGTGTGCGCCTTAAATCAATTATTTCACCTTCAAGGCTTTGTGTAATTTTTTTAATATCAGTCATATGTATCACCCAAAATATTATCTCATTCTTTTAAATAAAAGTCAACAAAAAATAAGCGCCGTACCTTTAAAAATTTTTTAAAAGTACGGCTATATAAACAACAAAGGGTTTCCCCCTTGCTGAATGCGCTTAATTTATACTATGAATTTTTGAATAAATGTGATACAATATATTAAAAAACAACAAAAAACGGTGATGTATATGTGTATTATTCCGAATTTGCCCGAAAAAAATCCCGAAATTTTAATTATTAACAAATTTGCCTGCGAGGATATGTTTAAAAGATACGGCGCACGCATAATAAAGAGCGAAACGGCAAAAAATTTAACTGCGCCGACAAATACGCATCCCGATATGCAGATTGCTCATCTTGGCGGCAATACCTTTGTTTGCGAGCCTTCGGTTTATTCTTATTACAAAAAAATATTGGGCAAAGATTTTAACGTTTTGTGCGGAGAGAGCGTCCTTAAAAGTAACTACCCCGGCGATATTGCATATAATATAGCAAGAGTCGGACGCTTTGTTATTCACAATTTCAAATATACCGACCCTGTTATAAAAAAGTATATTTCAGACAATAATTTAGTGTGTGTAAACGTTTCGCAGGGGTATGCAAAATGCAACGTGTGCGTTGTTGACGAAAACAGCATTATTACAGAAGACAAGGGCATTTGTGACGCTTTTGCGCATCTTGGCGGCGACTGTCTTTTGATAAAACCGGGAAGCGTATCGCTAAAGGGTTACAAATATGGATTTATCGGCGGCGCAAGCGTTAAAACAAATAAAAATACGCTTGCATTCTTCGGTGATATAAAGCTTTGTCCCGATTATGCAAAAACAGAAAAATTTCTCCGGTCAAAAAATGTTGCCGCCGTTTCTTTAAAAGGCGGCAAACCCGAAGATTTAGGCAGTGTAATCGTAATATAAAGGAGGTTTGTAAAAAAAGTGTGTTACACCATTGCGGTTGACAATGATTTCTTTGAAAAAGAAGCAACCGACATCTTTTTAAAAAATCTTAATGAAAACGGCTTTATTTTCGGAAGCTTTTCGGGCAAAACTCATCTTTTTATAAAAATGTTTCTTGACGGTGAAGGCTCAAAAGAAAAGGCGGGCGGTATAATTGCCGATTTCATTTTTAAAACATATGTAAAACGGTTTTTTCTAAGGGCTGTCGATGACGTTTACTATTATTTTGACGCAGGCGAAAAGGAAGAAATTTTTTCTCTTCTGGACGCAAAAAAAGAAAAAGAGATTATTTCGCAAAAGGCGGCAAAATATCTTTCGGATAATGATTTTATTGAAATAAAGGGTTTTTGTGATTTTCGGCTTGACGATTTTCTTGACGGAATTTTTTCAATGGCGGAGGATATGGCGGACGAGTATCTGGCAAAAAAAGAATATTTGGAGTTTATAAAGCTTTTAAAGCATTTTCTTGATATACAAAATTCAGAGTGCGAGCGTGTTGACGTTTTCAGGCGAAAAAACGGCGAATATGTTTTGATTGACGAAAATAAAAATCAAATTCCCGTTTCGGACTGTGAATTCAGTGTGGAAATTGCCGACGAGATACTTGACGTTTACGATATACTTCTGAGCGAGCTTATAAACCTTGCGCCGAAAAAAATTGTTATTCACAACCGTAATTTGTTTGAGAACAGTCAGGTTTTGACGACAATCGAAAATATTTTTGAAAACAACGTTACTTACTGCGACGGGTGCAGTATGTGCTCTGATTTTGAGAATGACGAAAAAAACGATAAACAAAAGTAGACTTTTTTTAAAATGTATGGTAGAATATCATATAAAGGTATTTTTATTTAAGACAAAACTTATAAAATGTAAGGACGATACGGATGAAAACACTTCTTGCGGCGCTTAATGCAAAATATGTTCACTCAAGCCTTTCGGTAAGGTGCATTAAAAAGTTTTGCAGCGAGTTTGATATAATTGTGAAAGAATATACAATAAACGACAATACTGACGCTGTGATATCGGATATTTTTGAAAAGAATACCGATATTGCGGCGTTTTCGTGCTACATATGGAATATAGAAAAGGTTTTGTATATCTGCGAATGTCTTAAAAAAGCGAGAAACGATATTATTATAATTCTCGGCGGCCTTGAGGTGTCGTATGACTCATATGAGCTTATGCAAAAATATGAGTTTATAGATTTTATAATAAGCGGAGAAGGGGAGAGGGCGTTCGGTGCACTCTTGCAGGCTTTGGAGGACGGCTCCGATTTAAAATGCGTTCCGTCGCTTACCTATCGCAGCGGCGGTGAGGTTTTGCAAAACAAAAAACTTGATATGGGCGATATCAACAGCTATCCGTTTGTATATGACAACGCAGGCGAAATTAAAAACAAAATTGTTTATTACGAGTCGTCGAGGGGCTGCCCGTATAATTGCAGCTATTGTTTGTCGGGAGAGGGAAGCAGGGTAAGCTTTCTTGAAACCGAACGTGTTAAAAAAGAGCTTATGTTTTTTATCGGCAACAACATTCCGCTGGTGAAATTTGTGGACAGGACGTTTAATGCGGACAAAAAACGTGCCGACGAAATTTTTGAATTTATCATAGAAAACGCAAAGAATACAAAATTTCATTTTGAGCTTGCGGGCGATTTGATAACGGATTCTGCAATAAACATACTTAAAACCGCAAAAAATGATACGTTTCAGTTTGAAATCGGTGTTCAGTCAACAAACGAAAAAACCATTGAGGCAATAGGCAGAAAAATAGATTTTAACAGGCTTAAAGGAAGAATTGCCGAGCTGCTGAGCCTTAAAACAATACATATTCACTTAGACCTTATAGCAGGGCTTCCGTATGAAGATATGGAAAGCTTTAAAAAGTCGTTTGACGACGTAATTTCTTTAAGACCGCATATGCTTCAGCTTGGGTTTTTGAAGCTTCTCAAAGGTTCGAGAATACGAAATGAGGTAAAAAAGTACGGATACGTTTTCAAAAGCAAGGCGCCGTATGAAATTATCTCAAACGATTTTATGTCGTTTGCCGATATTTGTTATCTTAAAAAAATCGAACAAATGCTTGACAGGTTTTACAACAGCGGTGAGTTTGAAAACAGCATAGACTATCTTTTTAAGCGGTTTGAAAGAAAATTTGATATTTTCGCACGTCTTGCAAAGTATTTTGAAAAAGAACGTCTTTTTGAAATCGGACTTTCGCCCGATATGTTTTGCGACGCTGTAAAGGGTACATTTTGCGATTTTGACGGTTTTTCCGATTATGTTGAATTTGACCGTATGGTAAACCCGAAATGCAAAAAGAAGGACGATTTTGGAAAAGACGAAAAATTTAAATCCGCTTGCTTTGAATTTTTGAAAGATACCAAAATGACGCATAAATATCTTCCGGAATTTAAAAATTTTCCTGCAAAAAAACTTGTGAAGTTTATACAAATCAGACGCTTTTTCAACAAATTTTGGCTGTTTAACTTAAAAAACGGCGAATATTTTGAAATTAGTGCCGATTTTGTCAAATTTTATGTTGAAACGGTATAATTTTTATGCTATAATAAATAAATAATTAAGCAAAACATTGAGGGGAGTTGTCTTTTTGGATAATCAGTTAGTCATAGTTCTGGATTTCGGCGGACAGTATAATCAGCTTATAGCACGCAGAGTGCGTGAGTGCAATGTATACTGCGAAGTTGTGCCGTTTACAAAAAGCATAGAAGAAATAAAGGCAAAAAATCCGTCCGCAATTATTTTTACGGGCGGACCGAACAGCGTTTATGAGGAGGGCTCGCCTCTTTATACAAAAGAAATTTTTTCACTCGGCGTACCGATACTCGGTATTTGTTACGGCTGTCAGCTTATCGCTCATCTTCTTGACGGCGAGGTTACGCCTGCGCAGGATGATTCCGCAAGAGAATACGGCAAGACAAAAACATATTTTGACACTTCGTGCAAGCTGTTTAAGGATATGCCGCAAGAGAGCATAACCTGGATGAGCCACAGCGATTATATGGCAAAGGTGCCCGGCGGCTTCAAGCTTGTTGCACATTCGGACAAGTGTCCCAACGTTGCAATTGCCGACGAAGAAAGAAAATTTTACGGCGTGCAGTTTCACCCCGAGGTTGAACATACCGAGTTCGGCAAAAAAATGCTTGAAAATTTTTTATACAACGTTTGCGGTCTGGACGGCGACTGGAAAATGGCTGAATTTGCAAAGCAGTCGATAGAAAAATTGCGTGAAAAAATCGGTGATAAAAAGGTGCTCTGTGCGCTTTCGGGCGGTGTGGATTCGTCCGTTGCGGCTGTTATGATTCACAAGGCGGTGGGCAAAAACTTAACCTGTATTTTTGTTGACCACGGTCTTTTGCGCAAAAACGAGGGCGACGAGGTTGAAAAAACCTTCAAAGAAAAATTTGATATGAATCTTATAAGGGTTAACGCAAATGACAGGTTTTTAGACAAGCTTAAGGGCGTTTCAGACCCTGAAACAAAGCGAAAAATCATTGGCGAAGAATTTATAAGGGTGTTTGAGCAGGAGGCTAAAAAAATCGGCAGAGTCGATTATCTTGTTCAGGGCACAATTTACCCCGACGTTATTGAGAGCGGCACCGGCGACGCAGCGGTTATAAAGAGCCATCACAATGTCGGCGGACTTCCCGATTATGTTGATTTTAAAGAGATTATCGAGCCTTTGAGAGATTTGTTTAAGGACGAGGTAAGAAAAGTCGGTCTTGAGCTTGGCATACCCGAATTTCTGGTATGGCGTCAGCCTTTCCCGGGGCCGGGTCTTGCGATAAGGATTATAGGGGATATTACAGAGGAAAAAACAAAAATTCTTCAGGACGCAGATTTTATATTCCGTGACGAGCTTGCAAAAGTCGGATACGACAAGAAGGTGCACCAGTATTTTGCAGTTCTTACGAATATGCGTTCGGTCGGTGTTATGGGCGACGGAAGAACGTATGATTACACACTTGCTTTGCGTGCCGTTACCACAAACGATTTTATGACTGCCGATTGGGCAAAAATTCCGTATGATATACTTGAATCTGCCTCTAACAGAATTATTAACGAAGTTAAACATATTAACAGAATTGTTTATGACATCACAAGTAAACCTCCTGCTACTATAGAGTGGGAATAGCATTTTCTTGATTTTCAGTCCTCAAAAGCCGCTGTTTTATGCGGTTTTTGAGGATTTTGTGTTTTTAAATGGCTACAAATTGGCTACATCAGAAGTGATATTTTTAGCCATTAACTCATCAAGCTGATTTGCAACCTCAATCTGCTTGTTCGGATAAAGGTGACTGTATGTTTCCATTGTTGTCTGAACTCTCTCGTGTCCGAGCCTTTCGGCTATCAGCAAAGGGGAAAATCCCATTTCAACCAATAACGATGCGTGGCTATGCCTAAGTGCGTGTATGCAGATTTCAAAATTACTATATCAAAAATCACTATAAGACTATGATAGAAATATTGTAGTCTTTTTTTATTATCAAATTGAAAAAGGAAAGGATTTTCATTATGAGTAGAAAAAGTAGAGTTATGAAACTAGCGTCAGACAAAATTAATAAGAATGATTATTTAAAAGTTGCAGGATATGTTAGATTATCGGTTGTTAAAGATGACGTCTTTAGTAATTCAATAGAAAATCAATCAAACATTATCAAAGAATATATCAGTAATCATTCTTATTTAAAACTCCATAAAATTTATGTTGATAAAAATGTATCTGGCAGTACCTTCGACAGAAAAGGATTTAATGAGATATTAGATGATATAAATAATGGTGAGATTAACTGTGTAATTGTAAAAGATTTATCACGTCTTGGTAGAGATTCTATATCAGTTGGATACTATATTCAACAGTTTTTCCCTATTAATGGAGTTCGTTTTATATCTATAGATGATAAATTCGACACTATTAACGGAATAACTAATATAGATGACTCATCAAAACCGGTTTCTAAAATACCAATAATAACAATTATTGATGAATACTATTCAAGAGATATTAGTAAAAAGGTTCAAGCGACAATTGATGCCAACATAAAAGCAGGAAGATTTGTTGCTCCACGTGCCCCATTTGGTTATATGAAATCAGAGAATGATTGTCACAAACTCATTATCGATGAGAACGCAGCATCTGTAGTACGAGAGATATTCCAACTTGCATACAATAAATATGGTCTTAATAAGATAGTAAAATATTTAAATCAAAAGGAATATCTCACACCTATAAATTATGCAATATCAAATGGTTTAAAAGGTGATTATGAACGTGGTAACGGATTATGGAATACACGCACTGTAAAAAATATTTTAACAAATAAAGTGTACATCGGCGATTTAGAACAGGGAAAGGAAAAATATCTTGTAAAAAATACGCACGAAGCGATTATAGACAGAGATATATTTAACAGTATTCAAAATATCTTTCATAACAATCAGAAATCAAATATGCAAATGCACCAACCTTCATCTGATAATATTTTTAAGGGTAAAGTGGTTTGCGGTGATTGCGGTGCAAAAATGCAACGACGTAAACGTACAAATAAAAAAGAAGAGTATTATTACTTCTCTTGTATTGCAAATAGCAGAAATGGTATGGACGAGTGTAACGGTATGTATATAAAAGAGAGCAATATTTATAATGCTATAGATAATGCCGTTAAAGACTTTATGGCGAATAATAAATATCAAGATCTTATAAATGGTCAGAAAAATGTTATACAAAAAATAAAATGCTTAAAAAATCAGTTTACCGCTGTGGATGATGTAAAACATAATTACGAAGAGTACATTACTGGAAAAATTAGTGATGAAGAATATAAATCGTTAAATACAAGAAAGAACGCCATCAAAAATGATATCCACAAATTTGAAACCGAATCAGCAAAAGTTATTGATAAAATTAAAGCGTATGAAGTTTTTGAATCTTTTTCATATGAAAATATAGTTAATCTATATGTAAATAAAATAATAGTTTGTTCGAACAAAAGTGCTGAAGTAATGTTTAATGAAAAAATTTTCCTAATGTGACATATTGTCTGTTTACTTATTGTATGCAATCATATACAATATATTATGAGGTGTTGTATGCTATGGATATAGTTAAAGTATTTGCACAAAATATGCGAAAATATAGGCTTGAAAAGCATCTATCTCAAGAGGCTTTAGCTGAAAAGGCAGGATTGCATAGAACATATATAAGCGCAATAGAATGTGGCAGGCGAAGCATTGCTTTGGAAAATGTACAGAGAATCGCAGACGCATTGGAAATTGAAACATATCTACTTTTCTTAAACAGAGAGATTAACACAAAGGAGAGTTTATATTGTGATAAGTATAAATAATATATGTATAAACGACGTAAATATAGATGAAACCTGGAATTTTGCAGATAGCAAAGAAATGTTGATGCACACTATTCATGCTTATCCTGCTAAATTTCCTGCATTTATCGCATCAAAAGCTTTTGAGTATGCGAAAGATGAAAAAGTATCAGTAAATACTGTTGCAGATATATTTTGTGGGTGTGGGACAGTGGCTTTAGAATCTAAAATGCATAATAAGGAGTTTTGGGGATGTGATATTAATCCAGTTGCTACATTGATAGCACAAGTAAAAAGTGCATCATATAACATTGATAAACTAAACGAGTATTATGAAATGATATTGGAACAAATCGGTAATTTTCATTATTGCGATGAAATTTATGATAATGCAAATGAGAGATTAAAATATTGGTTTACAAAGGATAGCTATATTGAATTATATAAAATCAAATCGGCAATTAACATATTGCCAAATGGAAAATATAGGAAGGCTTTTTTGTGCATATTTTCTTCTATATTAAAGTCATGCTCTAAGTGGTTAACTAAATCAATAAAACCTCAGGTTGACCCTAAAAAAAAGACTTTAAATGTATTACACGCATTTTCGTTACAGTACAATAAATTTATAAAATCCGTAGAAGAAACAGCTAACATGCGATACGATTCAAAGGTTGTAATAAAAAATAATAATTTTTTGACTGTTAGGAAATTACCATCAGTAGACTTATTAATAACGAGCCCACCATATGTTACATCGTATGAATATGCAGATTTACATCAACTGTCCTCTTTATGGTTAAATTACACGGATGATTATAGAGATTTGCGAAAAGGATCTATAGGAAGTACATATAATAGTGATGGGTTTGGTATTTGTTTGGATGATTTAAACAATGTCGGTAAAGAAATTGTACAAAGTTTAATAAAAAGAGATAGGATGTGTGCTAAGACACGTTCGGTTGCACGATATTATTTAGATATGCAGCATGTCATACAAAGATGTTCTGAAATGATTAATCCAGGAGGAATGGCCTTTTTTGTGGTAGGTGATACTGAGTACAAAGGTGTCAAAATAATGAACTCTGAGCATCTTATCCAAAGTTTATTAGACTGCGGATTTTCTGACATAAAAATAGCAAAAAGAAATATATCTAATAAACTGTTAACACCATATAGAGATGAAATGGGAAAATTTTCTTCTGACAAATCCAAACGGACAATATATCATGAGGAATTAATTATTAGCGGAAGGATGTGAGTATTATGAGCGAAAGTTTACCAATACGTCCATATGCAAGACTAATCACTATGTTGGGGGATCAGCTTATCAAAAATGAAACTATCGCATTAATAGAGATCATTAAAAATTCATATGATGCAGATGCCTCATGGGTAAAGGTTAATTTTGTTGATTTTAATGAGGATGGTTCAATAAATAAAAATAGCAAAATTATCATAGAAGATGATGGGTGTGGCATGAATGAATGCATTCTAAAAAAGCATTGGCTTAACCCTGCAACTCCAGATAAGTTAAAAAGAAAAAATGAAACAACTGCTAAGGGAAGAATTCTTCAAGGTGAAAAAGGAATTGGAAGATTTGCTGTTTTTAAACTCGGAAAAAATATTAAAGTAATTACGAGACGAAAGAACGAAGACATTGAAAATCATTTGATATATAATTTCTCGGAATATGATGATAATTTTTTGCTTAAAAACGGACAAGAAAAAGAATTATATCTTGATGATTTAAAGGTTTCTTTTGATAAAAAACCACCGCAATTTATAGTGGAGAAAAAAATCGAATTAGGGAGTATTATAAAGCAGCGTAAACCCTATGGTACAATTATAGAAATTAGCAATTTAAAATCTAACTGGACATTTGCACGTATCAATAGAGTACAAAACGAAATAGGAAAAATGCAACCTATTTTTTCTGATGACGATAATAATGATTTTAATGTCTGGATATATATGAATGGCAAAGTTCATATATCACAGGAAAAATATAAGGAAAAGTTAAAAAATTGTTTGGAATATAAATCAGTGTTTAAGATAACAGAAGGAAAATATACATCTGCTAATAATAATATTAAATTTTTTCTTAACGGGAATCCAATAGAGTTGGATTTCTATTCTCCTGAGATAAATGGATTGAGGCAATTCAAAGAATATTTCAAGTCCTCTGACTACAAAACAGAATGTGGAGACTTTGGGTTTGAGTTTTATGTTTTTGATTTTAACATAAACACAGAAAATAACTCAAAATATATGTTAGATGCGGATGAAAAAAAGATTATAAAAGAACATCGAATATATTTATATAGAGATCATGTTCGTGTAATGCCGTATGGAGATCCTGATGACGATTGGTTAAAGGTTGATATGACTCGTGGTACAATAAGCGCAGCTGAATTTTTAAGCAATGACCAAGTAGTAGGATGCGTATATATTTCCCAGAATGGCAATCCTCAACTTAAAGATAAAACAAACCGAGAGGGACTGATTGAAAGCGGTCAAGCGTTAGGCGATTTTACAAATATTTTACAACTTATTTTAAAATATATACGTAAAGAGCCTTTTGCTAAATATCTTATTGATAAGAAAAGAAAAACAGAAATAGAACAATTAAAAGAAGGGAAACCTTTATCACTTATTGAGAATGCTAAGAAAAAATATAAAGATAATAAAGAAACGCAGATTTTTTTACGTGATTTTGAAAAAAGTTATAAAAAAGAGCATAATGCATTAAATGAGCGTATCAAAAAAACAGAGAATTTTGCAGCAGTAGGATTGTCAATTGAAACAGCATCGCATGATGTTATGCTATTTTTAAGAAAAACATTAGAACAACAAGATGCTATAATAAAAGATTTGATGATGGGAGGCGAAATAAATCGCGATGAATTAACATCTAGATTAACATTAATTAGAGGCAATCTTTCTATTATTCAAACTCAAATGAAAGATATTCAACTTCTATTTCCATCAACAAAATCCAGAACAAAAAACATTGATGTGAAAACTATAGTTGAAAAAGTGCACGGATTGTATAAAAGACCATTTAATAAATACAATATTGATTTTTCAGTTCAACGTACAAAAAATCCGTTGATTGTTAAGACAACAGATGCAGTATTATTACAAGTATTAATAAATCTGTTTGACAATGCACTATATTGGTTACAGACAATTACGGATGAGAGAAAAATAACAGTTTTATTAGACGGGAACGAGCAAAGATTAATCTTTTCAGATAATGGTCCAGGAATAAAAGATGATGATAAAAACTATATTTTTGAAGCTTTTTATTCTGGTAAAGGTGAAGAAGGAAGGGGATTAGGTTTATACATTGCAAAACAATTGTTAGAGAGATACGATTATACAATTGAATTAGCCGAATTCTCAAAAGATGAATTATTGAAAGGAGCTAACTTCGTAATAGAATTTTCTACTGAAGGATAAATTAACTATGAACATCGAACAATTATTTAAAGGAATAGCTATTATTATTGATGATGAAATTAATGACGGAGACTCGTCGATTAGTAAGATCAAATCTATGATAGAAAGTAGAAATATACCGGTGCTTGCATATGATGATATTCCAAATAAAGAACTAATTAATTCATTTGAACATTCTTCTTTTATTGTTTTAGACTGGGAATATGTGAATGATGCAGAAAGGGATATAAAAAATGTGGATGAACGTATTTCTATACCATCAACTTTACAAAAGGAAAAGGAAGATGAATTAATAGAATTTATAAGAGAGATCTTAAAGTTCTTTGTTCCTGTTTTTATCTTCACATCGCATAGCCCGGATGAGATTAGAGATAGATTATCATCTGAAAATATAATTTCAGACGAAAAAAACGATCGAATTTTTATTAAACAAAAGAATGAATTAGGTTCCGATAACGTTTTATTTGGATCTATTGAAAATTGGTTGAAACAGGCTCCGTCAGCTTATGTGTTAAAATCATGGGAACGAACAATTATAGATGCTAAAAATAAATTGTTTATTGAAATGAATAATTATTCACCAAACTGGACTAAGATCATTTGGGACTGCTTGAATAACGATAGTATCGAAAACAAAAATGAATTTGGTGAATTTATTACACGTAACTTAGTAAATAGAATTTCTGCATATGAATTTGATGAAGAAATTTTAGATTGCGAAGAGACTGCTTCTAAAGAAGAATTAGCGGCAGTTATTGAGGGAGAACGTTACATATCATATGAAGTCCAACCTGAACAGGCATATACAGGAGATATCTTTAAGGAAAATGGTAAATATTATTTGAACATTCGTGCACAATGTGATTTGTCACGACCGGCACAGGACGGTACTTATAATCCTGAATTGTATTGCATAGAAGGTAAGAAATTAAGAAGCCAAGATATATTGACGGATGACATTCATTTTACAACTGAAAAAGAACTAGTATTTAAAACCAATAGACGCTTATCATTAGATGAAATCGAACGTATGTGTGATGATGAAAGTCAAATAGATAAGCTTAATAATTATTTTAGACAAAACAGAAATAGTATATTCTTTAATAACGGAGAGATACGCGAGAAAAAGCCTGAAGTCATCATTACGTGTCTAGCAGGTGAGACTGCAATAAAATTTGATTTAAAGATAATTGTTAAAAAGTTTGAAGAATTTAAAGATAAACGAATAGGTAAATTATTACCTCCATATATAACTAGAGTTCAGCAAAAATGTTCTCAACATATTGTTAGAGAAGGGGTCATGCCAGTTCCTAGTTCATTATTTGAAGATTTTGAATAAAATTAAAAAGTTCATTGGGCAAGAAAAAGCTCGGTGGACTTTTTAGTTTTAGCTTGACATACGGGTGCCGTATATCGTGCACACGAATCTTTTTCACGCCGGAAATTTTACAGCCTCGCTCCATTTCGTGCCATAAATAATGTTTCGTACAGGGAAAAAGTCTGTCGCAGCTTTGAAGTCCGTAGCAATGCGACATATAATCCTTTAAACAGCTGCACAAAAGCTGAGGTATTGTAATTACACGATTGCTTTTCGGTGTTTTTGGCGTTGTTATAATATCCTCGCGGTTAAGTCTCTGATAGCTTTTATTGATTGTAACGGCAGATTTCTTAAAATCAATATCGGCAGGTGTCAGAGCCATAAGCTCGCCCTCACGAATCCCAGTATAATACAATGTCATAAATATTGCTTTTGAAAGCGGCTTATCCGAAACAGCCTCAATAAATGTATAAAATTCCTCTTTTGTCCAAAACAGCATTTCATCAGCGTTTTTCTTTCCCATACTTCCTGCCTTGTGACAGGGATTTTCTTTCAGGTTGTAATACTTCACAGCATAATTAAAAATAGCAGTTATCTGATTTTGTATTGCTTTTAAATATGTCGGAGAATATGCAGTACCGTTTTCATCACGGTAGCTCGTGAGTGAGTTTTGCCAAGCCCGAATATCTGTCGGCTTTATTTCACTTAGCGGCATTTTCCCAAAATACGGCGTTATTTTCAGGTCAACCATAAACCGTTTATTTGATATGGTGGAGCGTTTTAACCGCTGTTCCATATCCTTGAAATAAATATCAATGAAATCCGAAAACTTCATTTCAAGACTTGCGGATGACTGACTTAAAAAATCCCGTTCCCATTCCTGTGCTTCGCGCTTTGTGCGGAAGCCTCTTTTCTTTTTATGAATGGTGTCGCCTTTCCAATTTGTCACCCTTATCTGCGACATCCATTTTCCTGTTTTTGAATCCTTTGTTACTGACATTTAAGCTCCTTTCCGGGAAGTGAAGCGTTAAAGCGTATTGTCAGGATTTTCATACAGTGCTTTTAAATATTCGTTTCTTTTGGTAATTCTTTCGTTTTCGCTCATATCTTCCGGCACTTTTGTTTCAACCGCCAGGGACGAATAATAAGCAAGCGTCTGATCCTTCCATTTGTCATAGCTCTCCATGCTCTGCGAGTAGGAATAAAATTCTTCGCGCATATTCGCCCAATCTTCAAGAAACAGACACATATCGGAATTTAAGTCTGCCGATAACTCCTTTCCGTTGAAATTTATCGAACATTCCCAGCCGTCATTCTTTGGCGGCTTTTTTACATCAATTCCGAATTTGATTCCCGAAACCTTTTCAAGACAGAAAAGAAAGCTCATAATATCCGACATACATTCTATTTTTGCACCGTCTTTTTTATAGCCAAGCAAATACGATGACGAAGTTTCCAAAACTTTTGCAATGGTATTTACCATTCCGACCGAAATATTGATTTCGCCGTTTTCGTATTTTTGAACAGTGCGCAGAGATTTACCGAGTATGTCAGCAAGCTCCTGTTGATTCAATCCTTTACGCTTTCGCATTTCACGAACTCGTTTTCCTATTGTATTTTCTTCTGAATTATTCATATCTAATTCACCTCACAATTATTATAACATAAAATAATACGAATTTCAAGTACATATTTTAATAAATTTTAGTCTTGACAAACGCATGAATAATGTGTATAATATAAATGTGCATTAAAAGTGCATATTAATATTTGTATCATTCCGTTATAAGCTGATAATACGAATTAAAAATACTTTTTTATTGAAAGAGAGGTGAGAAAATGAGGGCACAGTATATTACAGTTGATGAGGTTTCGGCAGCTCTTGGTATCAGTAAAAGCAAGTCGTATCAGATTATCAGAAGTCTGAACAGAGAGCTTCGGGATATGGGCTATATTACTGTATCGGGCAAATGTCCGCTGCAGTATTTCAAACAAAAATTTTATGGGTTTCAGATAAATAACGATGAGCAGTAATTATCAGAAAAGGAAAGGCGGCGGTCTTATGTGAACGGAAACTTTTTTATACTTGAAAACAGTATTTTTAATTATGATTTAGATGTGTATGAGTTTAAAGTTTATGCTTATCTTTGTATGCGAGCGGATATAAAAACAAAGAATTGTTTTCCGTCTGCCTGCAAAATTGCAGATGAATGTGCTATAAGTGAATCGAAAGTGCGCAGGGTAATAGCTTCGCTTGAGAAAAAAGGGTTTATTTCAAAAAGAGAACGGTTTTTGAAAAGCTCAAGGGGCAGAAATCATCAGACGAGCAATCTGTACCACATAGAGGAACTCCCTGTATGCGGTACAGGCACCTCTGTGCCGTCAGCCTGTAACCCCCTGTGCATCAGAGAGGGCAATTAACAAAACTCATATAATAAAATATATTTATCAAAAACCACAACAACAAGAAGGTGAGGCCGTGGATTCGGAAACAGAAAAATTCTATTATTATCTTGATGAGTGCTATTTTCATCCCGAAAGGGACAAGGAATATTTATCACAAACCGAGAAGAATTTGGCGAGAAAAGCGATGGAGCTTTTATGGAATAAGCCGAAAATAAAAATTGACGGAGTTACATATTCCAATACTGAAATACGAAAAAAACTCCTTGGAGAAATGATGCCTGAAATTTTAGACAGAGCGGTAGAAATTTATCGTACGGCTCAGAACGTGAAATATGAGTCGGCTTATCTGGCAACCTGTATTTTTGGCACACTCATAAATTATGACGCATATATAGAACGGCTGTTTAATCAGACGTTTTATAGTTAAAATCCAAAATCTGAAAAAGAAAGAGGTGAATAAACATAAAAAATAATTATCAGGTATTAACGCTGACACCAAAGCAAAGCCGCAGTGTAAATAAACTCATTCGGCAGGAATGCTGTAATTATGATAACGGAAATTGTATTTTGCTTGATGACGGAGAGGTATGTGTGTGTCCGCAAGTTATTACATATTCACATATTATCTGTAAATGGCTTAAAATCGCTGTGTTACCGCTGGATAAGGGCTTGTATGCTGAAATTACAAAGCCCCAAAATCTTAAAAGGTGTGCATACTGCGGCAAGACATTTGCAAGCAAGGCAAATAAAACAAAATACTGCGATAATTGCAGAGTTGTTGTCCGCAGAAAGAAAAAGGCTGAATATGAGCGTAACAGACGGCTGAGAATGGGCAAATAGAGACGAAAAAACCGTATAAATACAAGGCTCTTTTGAGGGGAATTTCGTATTGGAATATAAATTCCTTAATACCCCTCAAAAGAGCCTCTATTTGTCCACACAGTATTTTTAAAATATTTAATCAAAAAGGGTTTGGGATTACCCAAAAAATCAAATCAATTTTAAGCGAGTGTGGCTGCACTCGCTTTGCTTGCTATTCCACCCGGATATGGCAAGTAAGCAAAATTGATTTTTTGTGAGTGGGTACTCACTCGCTTTGCTTGCTATGCTGTGAAAATGAGCTATACATTTGAATATATGATATATTTTAGTTTGCGTTTATTATGTATATATTCGTTGTTTGTCTGACAAAAACAATGTATTTATAGAATGGTATTAAAAAATTAGTACAGTAAAATTTTATTGTGAATATTGACAGTCTTCTTGAGAAAGGATTGACAAAGTACGCATATTCGTATATAATATAAATAGTGTAATTATAATTAGGAGAGGTGTGTCCGGATGGACTTTATGACTGTGCAACAAGCAAGTGAATTATGGGAAGTTTCACCGAGACGTGTTCATAAATTATGCGCTGATGGTCGTATAAAAGGTGCAGTTAAAATATCCGGCGTTTGGCTGTTGCCTTCGGATTCGCAAAAGCCAGCTGATGCAAGAATAAAGAGTGGAAAATATATCGGATTTAGAAATAAGAATGAATAGTTTGGCGGTGACATAGTGAACAAGAAAGATATGACCGAACAAGATATAAGAACTAAATACATAACTCCTGCAATTATTTCGGCGGGGTGGGACAGGGATTTGCAGATCAGAGAAGAAGTTTCGTTTACAAACGGTAAAGTGATCGTTCGCAGAAAGACCGTAAAGCGCGGTGAAAAAAAGCGTGCAGATTATATTTTGTATTGGAAACCTAATATTCCTATTGCAATCGTAGAAGCAAAAAATAATAAACATAGTATTGGCGATGGAATGGAACAAGCTCTTAAATATGCAGAAATTTTAGACATCCCATTTGTTTTTACCTCAAATGGTGATGGATTTATGTTTTATGATAAAACTGTTCAAAATGGCAAAGTACAAACCGAACTCTCACTTGATAAATTTCCTTCATCCAATGAATTATGGCATAAATACAAGTCGTTTAAAAATATTGATGACGAAGCGGACAAAATTGTATCACAAGAATACTATTTTAATCCAAATAACAATAGAAAGCCGCGTTACTATCAATGTAATGCAATAAATAGAACAATCGAAGCTATTGCAAATGGGCAAAATCGAGTATTGCTTGTTATGGCGACAGGGACGGGAAAAACATATACTGCATTTCAAATTATATATAGATTATGGAGGTCAAGAAGTAAAAAAAGAATTTTGTTTTTGGCGGATAGAAACATACTTGTTGATGATCCTATGCGAAAAGATTTCAAGTTTTTTAATGCTGATACAAACAATAGGAAAATGATAAAAATCAAAAACAGAGAAGCTAATAAAGCTTACGAAATGTATTTTGCTATTTATCAAGGTGTTACGGGAAAAGAAGGATTTTCTGATACATACAAAGAATTTTCTCCTGATTTTTTTGATCTTATTGTTGTAGATGAATGTCATAGAGGAAGTGCAAAGGATAATTCGGCATGGCGCAAAATATTAGAGTATTTTAAGAATGCAACACAAATAGGTATGACTGCCACACCAAAAGAAACAAAAGATATATCTAATATTGAATATTTCGGCGAACCTATATATACGTACTCATTAAAACAAGGCATAGAAGATGGTTTTCTTGCTCCGTATAAAGTGGTCAGAGTAGGAATAGATAAAGATTTAGAAGGTTACCGTCCCACAAAGGGGAAAACAGATAGATATGGATATGAAATTGAGGATAGAGAGTACAATGTTAGTGACTATGATAGAAATTTAGTTTTAGAGCAAAGAACTGAACTTGTGGCGAAACGAGTAACAGAATTTTTAAAGAAAAATAACTCTCGCTTTGCGAAAACTATTTTCTTTTGCGTTGACCAAAATCATGCACAACGAATGGCACAGGCGTTAAGAAATGAAAATTCTGATTTGGTTAATCAGAATTATAAATATGTTGTACAAATGACAAGTGACAGTGAAGGTGTTGTGGAACTTGATAATTTTATGGATCCGGAAGAAACGTATCCGGTATTGGTAACGACAAGCAAGCTTTTAACAACGGGAGTTGATGTTGATACTTGTAGGTTTATTGTTTTGGATAGTAGCATTAACAGCATGACGGAGTTCAAGCAAATAATTGGACGTGGTACAAGAATCAATGAAGAACATGATAAATTATACTTTACGATAATTGACTTTAGAAATGTGACTAAATTGTTTGCAGACAAAGATTTTGATGGAGAACCTGTAAAAATTAAAGAAACTGACGGAGAAATTCCTATAGAAGATACTGAGGAAATCTCAATTGATGATGAAATGGATACAGACGTTCCCGAAAATGAGAATAATATTAAAGATACACCGCCGGATATTACATTTAACCCTGATGATAACGGCAAACAAAAACATATAAAATATTTTGTTGATGATGTGCCGGTGTCTATCATAAATGAAAGAGTTCAGTATTTAGATGCTAACGGTAAATTAATAACTGAAAGCCTTGTCGATTATACCAAAAAGAATATTCGCAGTGAATATGCAACATTAGATGATTTTCTTCAAAAATGGAATAGTGTTGATAAAAAAACAGTTATTATTAAGGAACTTGAAGAAAAGGGCATTTTCTTTGATGAATTGCAAGAAGAGGTTTCAAAAGATTTAGACCCGTTTGACTTAATTTGTCATATTGCTTTTGATATGCCACCTCTTACACGGAAAGAACGTGCGAATAATGTTAGGAAAAGGAACTATTTTGGAAAATACAATAATGTTGCAAAACAAGTACTGGAGGCATTGCTTGATAAATATGCTGACGAGGGGCTTGAAAATATTGAAAGCATAGAGATATTAAAAGTTCCTGATATGGCACGCTTTGGAACTTTGGTTGAAATAATTAAAAGTTTCGGAAATAAAGATAAATTTATGGAAGCTATTACAGAATTGGAAAGAGAATTGTATGTAGCATAAGGAGATAAAAAATGAGTATATCAGCCACAATAAAATCCGTACAAGATATAATGCGTCAAGACGCAGGCGTTGATGGTGACGCACAAAGAATATCTCAACTTGTATGGATGTTGTTTTTAAAAATATTTGATTCAAAAGAAAAAGAATGGGAACTTCTTTCGGATAATTATAAATATATTATTCCGTCAGGACTTAGATGGTCTGACTGGGCGGCTGATGATGAAGGTATAACAGGCGAAGAACTGTTAGATTTCGTAAATAATAAATTATTTAAAACGTTTAAGGATTGGCAGCTGACTGAAAAGAGCGATTCAAAAGAATGGCTCGTTAAGTCATTGTTTGAGGATAGTTATAACTATATGAAATCCGGTACACTTATGAGAAGTGTAATAAACAAACTAAATGAGATTGATTTTGACAAAACTTCTGACAGACATTTATTTAATGACATTTACGAAAGTATATTAAAAGATTTGCAAAGTGCCGGAAATTCAGGTGAATACTATACACCAAGAGCTGTAACACAGTTTATGGTTGATATGGTAAATCCGCAGTTGGGAGAAAAAGTTCTCGATTTTGCTTGTGGTACAGGCGGATTTTTAGTTTGTGCATTAGAGCATTTGAGAAAACAAGTTAAAAATATTGATGATGAAAAGACTTTGCAGGAATCAATTTTAGGTGTGGAAAAAAAGCCTTTGCCACATATGTTATGTACTACAAATATGATTTTGCATAATATTGATAATCCACAGATTATGCACGATAATTCTTTAGGATACCCTGTAAAGGATATAAAAGCTAAAGATAAGGTTGATATTATTTTAACCAATCCCCCTTTTGGTGGAATAGAAGAAGATGGTGTACAGGATAATTTTCCTAAAACATTAAAAACAAAAGAAACAGCAGATTTATTTTTAGTTCTTTTGATGTATAAACTTAATCAGACAGGTAGAGCAGCTATCGTTCTTCCTGACGGCTTCTTGTTTGGTGAAGGTACAAAGACTGCAATTAAAGAAAAATTATTGGATGAATTTAATTTGCATACGATTATCAGATTGCCTAACGGTGTTTTTGCCCCTTATACCGGAATCAATAC
>CAKSGP010000002.1 GCA_934454745.1 uncultured Clostridia bacterium | reverse complement strand
TCACAACATACATCACAATCATTCCTACCTGCAGAAGCAGTGTAAGAACTGCAAAGAATTTATTTGAATATACAAGTTTTAAAAGCTTGTTCAATTAAACCCTCTCCTTATATCAATATGTTTTCGTACTACGTATTTTCATAAAAACCGCTTTTTCGCCCTTATCCCGCAAGGTTGTGAGCCAATCCTCCAAAAGCACGGCAGTTTCGGGGTGCATATTTGTTTTTGCACTGCCGCCCAAAAAATAATTAATGGGATTTTCATTGGTGTAATTCTTTCCCAGATACACCTTACCTGCCGCAACACGGTCGCAAAACATTTCCTTAACGTATTTTACAGGCATTTTAACGGCTTCGATTTTTCTCGTTTTATAGTTATAGTCTGTCCAATACTCAAAATGGTGGCGGTTTCTGCCCTTGTGGTGCATCCATGCCGCAGAATAGCCCTGTTCCCTACGCTCAAGCTCGGTAGGACTTCTGTCCCCTGTAAAATATTTTACTCCGTTGCCAAATTCGGTAGGACTGAACTTTGACATATCATGCATCAATCCACGCCAGGGTATGCCCGCCTTTACGCAAAGCAAAAATACTATATATTTATGTTTCGCCACTGTTTTGAAATGACGTATTAAGTGTATCATATATATAACTCCGTTTCATACAGGTCAACTTTTACTATGATTTTATCACAAATTCAGCATTTTTTCAATACCCATATATGATTTGTACCAAAAAAGTCCCAAATACCCCACCTATACTAAAAAAGTATTGAATTTTTTTCTGGAATGGTATAAAATAGAGTTAGTAATGTGAAAGGATTGAGTGGTTATATCTATGAATATAAACGACTACGGAACAATAAACGGCGAAAAACGTAGAGAAAGACGGCGTAAAATAACAGGTATTTTTATAATTCTCGTAATACTTTTAGCAGGAATATATATCCTGGGGATTTTAACAAGCGATGGGCCGGAATATCAGATGCGAGCAAGCACTATTGAGGAAAATCACATTTTAAAAGAGCAGGTAGCAGAGCTTACAGAGGAAGTAGAGCAACTAAAGAAGGAGCTTGCAGAAAAGGATAGTATTATAAGCACTATGCCTGAGACTGATAGTGAGGCTCCCCAACCCACACCTACATCAACAGCACCGGCTTCGCCAAGAGATTAAGAGGTGGGATATGTCAGTTAAAATTATTACAGGGGGTATTGGTTCAGGCAAGACACGCTGCTGTGTTGATGAAATGGCAAAAGCACATAAAAACGCACCTGACCGCCGATGCATAATGATTGTCCCCTCCCACTATACTCATGAAACAGAATCTATGCTTATACGTGAGTTTGGGGGAACAGGACTTAACAATATTGAATGTACATCATTTGAAAAGCTTTCACGCGAGCTCTTGGATAATACAAAGCATCGACTTGATGTATCGGGCAAACACGCCCTTGTTTGCCGTGCAATATCCCTTGCACTTAAAGAGGCTCAAAAAACACCCGACAGGTTTAGCCGCCGTCTTATAAATGCCGTTAGCAAAAACGGCTTTGTTGACGTTGGGGTATCCCTTATAAGCGAACTGCACCGATATAATGTCACTTCAGAAAACTTGCTTGAATTCTCGGCGAAATCGGAAAATCCCCTGTTATCGCAGAAGCTTAACTTATTATCACTTATATCCCAAAACTACGAAAAACTACTATCTAATGCAAACTATGTTGACAGTGATGATGACCTTATCCGTCTTGCCGCAGTTTTGGGTGATAATTTTGACGGTACGGAGGCTATATGGCTTGATAAATTTGACGAGTTTCTGCCCCAACAGCTTGAGGCGGTAAAAGCGTTAATCCAAACAGGTGCAGATATTACAATTACATTTAACATCTGCAAAAATGACGAGGATACATACTACGGCACAAAAAAGGCAATCGCCGACATTAAAACCATTACTGATGCACAGCTCCTGCATCTTGAGGGCGAAATGGGGCACGTAAAATCATCGGATTTGAAATTCCTGTTTGAGAATTGGTTTAATAAGGATATATATGAGGGAAAGTGCGAAAATATTGAGATTTTTGCTTCCCGTGATGCCTATACGGAAACCGAACACGTAGCAAGCAAAATCCTTGATCTTGTACGTGAGGACGGATACAGATTTTACGATATAGGCATTTTGTGCGGAACACAAAACGGCTATTCCCATATAATAGAGGCAGTATTTGATGAATACGACATCCCATATTATACTGATGAGCGAATTTCTATTTCCGAATATCCCATTGCAATCCAAATCCTTTCGCTATTTGATATTATTGAGCATAACTGGGACTATAACTCTATGTTTGAATATCTGCGTGCAGGATTTGTATATACAAAAACCCAGGCAAAAAACGGCAAAACGAAGTATTTACGGCTTAACCCTGACGATATTGATTTACTTGAAAACCACGTTCTCCGTTACGGTATTGACTATAAAAATGCTTGGTGCCGTTCCTGGCTTGATGATAACCGCACAATTATTGATACTGCCTTTGAAAAAGAGGGCAAAACCGCAGATGCAACAGATGGGCTCGATGATTTACGCAAAACCGTTATTACACCGATTTTAAATTACAGTAAAGCAGTAGATGAGGCTGAAACCGTTTCTGACTACTGCCGTGCATTGTTCGGATTTTTAGAGGATATTAATCTGTATCAAGGTCTTAAAACCGAGCTTCTTACAATGGCTGTAAATAATGCAACTGCTGATGCACAACGGTTTGGACAAATCTGGAACTTGATACTTGACGTACTTGACCAGCTTAATACCGCATTAGGAAATGAAAAAGTAACCCATAATGAGTTTATCCAATTTGCAAAAGCCGCAATGACTCAATGCCAGATACGGACAGTTCCATCAGGAATAGACAGGGTATTTATCGGGTCCGCCGATATGAATAGAGCTCTGCCCACACCTGTTATTTTTGCAATGGGTGCAGTAAGCGGTACGTTCCCCCTTGTAAATACATCAGAGGGTTTTCTGTCAAATTCCGACAGAACAACGCTATCGGATAATGATATACGCCTTGCACCCACAACTGTTAATAAGGCTGAAAAACAGCGGAATACTGTGTACAAGCTTTTCTCTGCAGCAACGGATAAGCTATATATAAGCTATCCGTCAATCACATCAAATGGCGGAGCAAATCTTCCGTCACAAACAGTTACGGATATAAAGGATAAGTTCTCCGACCTATCCGTTACTGATGATATTATTGAACAGGATTCGGATATAATGTACATATCCGCACCCAGGGCAACCTTGCATAAGTTCCTTATCAATCCAAAAAACCATCCCCTGTGGTCCCACGTTGATTCCTGGTTTAGTGAGCATAATGAATGGAAAAACAGGCTGTTTACAGTAAATAATGCAAAATATAGCCTTAACCACCGTAACCTTGAGCTGAATAGTGATGTTGCAAAATCGCTCTATGAGGATAATATACGCTACAGTGCTACACGGCTTAATTCCTATGCAAGCTGTCCTTTCAGCCATTATATGCAGTACGGACTGCGTCTAAAGGAACGTGAAGTCTACGATATAAAACCCACAGATACAGGTACCTATGCACACGAGATAATACATCGGTTCTGTACAAGGATTGATGAGGACCGAAACCTTGACTGGAATAATATAGATGATGAAAAATGCACAGAGCTTGTATCGGAAATCGTATCAGACACTCTTGATAAAATAAATGCCTCCCAGCTACGGGATAAAGAAATGACTGCGGATATATTAAGCCGAATGGGAAAAACCGTTACAGAGGCGGTAAAAACTGTATGCAGAAGTATAAAATGCGGTGACTTCCAAACTGAAAGCTATGAACGTGAGGTGCTCGTTAAGCTTACCGACACCATAGAAATCGGCGGAATAATAGACAGGCTTGACGTTTGCCCACTTGATGATCGTAACGAGTACAGAATTATTGATTATAAAACGGGCTATAAGGACTTCTCAGTTTCTGATATTTATTACGGACTTGATATGCAACCGGTTATATATGCACTGGCTATGCGTATGCTTGATGATAGGGCTGTAATTTCAGGAATGTATTACAGTATGGTGCATAACAGTTTTGCATCAGTTGATGTTACAAGCGGGGAGAAAAAGATAAATACCGAGCTTAAACGTAACACTGCCTACAACGGCATCACCTTTGTAGGAAACGATAAAAATTCACCTATTCCCACAGATGAAATAAACCGTATAGAATCGGAGCTTTCACGTCAGGAGGGGTCGCTGTTCTTTACTGGAAAAGCAGATGAATTCGGTTACAGTAAGAGCGTGAAATCAAGACCTGAGGGCGAATGGCTGACAGAACGTGTTCGGGATAATATAATAAACGCTGATAAGCAAATACGAGAGGGCAATATCGCACTTTCGCCCTTAGTTCATGGTTCAAAGAATGCCTGTACATACTGTCAGTACAGTTCTGTGTGCAGATTTGACGATGATTTAAAAGCAGAGCGATGTATCACCGAAACAGACAGCGAAATATGGAATATGTTAGAGGAGGATATGTAATGGGCTGGACAGCAGATCAAAAAAAAGCAATAGATACTGACACAGGCTCAGGAAATCTCCTCGTTTCTGCGGCGGCAGGCTCAGGAAAGACCGCTGTTTTGGTTGAGCGTGTGCTTGAAAAGATAATTGCAGGAAAAACTACTATTGACAGACTTCTAATCGTTACTTTTACAGAAGCCGCCGCATCGGAAATGCGTCAGAAAATAATAAAACGGCTTTTGGAATACATAAAAAACGGTGAAGGCTCATCGGAGAAAAACAGACTTATAAAAGACCAAATCCGTCTTACTCAAACAGCCGATATCAGTACAATTGACGGATTTTGTAACCGTGTCGTGCAGAATAACTTCCACACCTTAGGTATTGATCCTGATATACGGATTTGTGACAGTGCAATGGCAAATCTTTTGACGTCGGAGGCTATGGATTTACTATTTTCGCGTATATATAAGTCCTGTGACGAGGATGTAAAAGCACGGTTTAGGAGGCTTACGGATTTTTATGCCAAGGACAGAAGCAATGATGGTCTTAAAGACGTCATATTATCAATCTACCATTTTACCGAGTCCTTTGCAGATCCGAAAAAGTGGCTTAATGACTCAGTAAAATACTTTGATTTGCCTGTTCCTTCTCAGCCGTCGGTAAAATACCATTTAAACTCATCTAAAAATACTGCAAAAATTGTTTTGGAGGAGCTTGCCCTATTGCCTCTATCCGATAATAACGAGATAAATTTATGCAAAAAAAAGGTGGGAGATACCGCACAGGCTATATATGATGCTGATAGTTGGGACGATATTTATAAGGTTTACTCTGACTTATTCAATAAGCCTAAAAAGCGTGAGAGCTTTATTTCAATTGCCGATGCACTGCCCCAATCTCCGCAAAAGGAGTCTATAAAGTTTTGTGCATCTCTTTTATGTGATACATTCTCCCTGGGCAAAAACGGAAAAATCGCTTATGGTATCACTATGTCACAAGAGGATACGGAGAAAAACCATAATAGCGAGATTTTAAAAGGTGAGGCAGAGGATCTTGTATGGATTGTATCTGAATTTATAGATGAATATGCGAGAATTAAAGAGAAACGCAATCTGTGCGAGTTTTCCGATATTGAGCATCTTACATACAGGCTCTTTTCCGAAAACGAAACAATCCGCAATGAGTATCGGGATAAATACGACGAAATATTAATTGATGAGTATCAGGACACAAATATGCTCCAGAACAGTATATTTGAGCTGATTTCAAAAAATAACATCTTTATGGTAGGCGATTTGAAGCAAAGTATATACCGTTTCAGGAAGGGCGACCCGTACATATTTAAGTCAAAATCCCAAAGCTATGCTTTATCCGAAACTTGTGACAATCTTATTATGCTGTCGCAGAATTTTAGAAGCCGTAAAGAGGTATTAGACAGTGTAAATGATATTTTTACAAAGATTATGTCCGAAACTGCCGGAGATGTAGATTATAAAAACGGCGAGCTTATTGTCCGTGATGATGAATATGAATATTATCCTACACCCGAGACGGATATGAAATCCGAGCTACACTATATTGCACTTGACAAAAATGCCGATATTGACCGTGACCTTTGCGAGGCACGCTATACGGCTATGCAGATTAAAAGGCTTTTAGATAGTGACACACAGGTTTATGATAAATCAACAGGCTCCATGCGTCCCATACAAAAAAGGGATATTGTAATACTTGAAAACTCCGTTAAGTATAATTCGGAGCTTATAACAGATGAGCTTTCACATCTTGGGATTGCATCATACGTTGATAAAAGCTCATTCTTTGACAGACGTGAGATAAATATTATGCTGTCCCTTATTACAATAATAGATAATTCTCATAACGATATACCCCTTATAAGCGTTATGCGTTCACCAATTGTTGGATTTACCGATGAGGAGCTTGCACTCATTCGTGTTAATGAAAAGCATACAGACTATTTTATAGATGCGGTAAAAGCTTACAGCGAAAATGGTAAGGATAAACGGCTTGCCGCACGTTGCGGTGAATTTATAAGAAGCATCAGCCGTTGGCGTGATTATGTGCGGAAAAAGTCAGTTGCACAGCTTATCTGGTCAATATACGAGGAAACCTGCTTCTACGATATAATGGGAGCCATAGAGGAGGGCGAGGAGGCACAGACAAATCTAAGGCTTTTGTATGAACGGGCAAAGGAATATGAATCTGCAGGCTTTAAGGGACTGTTTAACTTTGTAAAATATATTGATCGGCTTGATGATGTAAACAGTGATGTTGAAGGTGCAAAGCTTATCGGCGAAAATCATGATGTTGTACGTATTATGACAATCCATAAAAGCAAGGGTCTGGAGTTTCCTTATGTGTTCTTGCTTGGTGCAGGCCGTGATTTCCCGCTGGGACAGGATTTATCCGTTATACGTATGCACAAATCCTTAGGTTTCGGACTTCCATATATAAACTACGAAAAGCACTACTCACAAAAAACCCGGAGCTATGAGCTTATATCAAAAATCAATAAGGCGGAGAATATGTCAGAGCGTATGCGTTTACTTTACGTTGCAATGACCCGTCCTCGTGAAAAGCTTTTTGTGGTAGCGGTCAGAAATCACAAGTCGGGGGATACAAAAGAGGATATATTAAAACTATGGCAAGAGTCACTTATAGGCAACCGTATGTTACCGTCTACGGCACTAAATGCTAAAGGATTTTATGATTGGATATGTCCCTCAGCTATTGCATCACCTGATACCTGGGAAGTTCACTTTACAAATATTGCAAGTAATCTTAGTGATACAGGGACAGTAAAGGAAACTCAAGAGGAGGCTTATAGGGACAGTAAAGATTTGCGTGACAGGGTGTATGATATTTTAAATTATTCATACCCTTACGGTGAGAGTAACACCATCCCCCAAAGGACTTCCGTAACACAGCTAAAGGAGCTTATAAACGAACATATTGATAAATATGAGCCTGAGAACCGCAGATCATCAGGTATTGATGATATTGCAGGCCTTATGCTATCCCCTATTCACTCAAAACCCAAATTCTTATTAGAGGATAATACTAAACCGCCAAATGAGATAGGTACACTGTATCATCTTGTAATGTCTGAAATTGATATTGATGCTATACGCAAAAACGGCATTGAGGCAGTAGATGATGAAATTCTAAAACTTATTGTAAATGGCAGAATTACAAGAGATGATACAAAATATATTGACTGCGGTAAAGTTAAGAGTTTCTTTGAAAGCTCACTTGGAAAACGCCTTTTAAAATCAGGGAATATTCAGCGTGAAAAGCAATTTCAGATACATATATCCGCGCTTGACTATGATCCGTCACTTTCTGATATGACTAAAAATGAAAAGTTGATTTTACAAGGTATTATAGACTGTTTCTTTGAGGAGGACGGCTCTTTTATCCTTTTTGATTATAAAACAGACAAGGTCAGAAACGGTGCTTATGAGATTAAAGAGCGATACAAAAAACAGCTTGAGCTTTATAAAAAAGCAATTGAGGAATTAACTAATAAAAAGGTAACGGAATGTTATCTGTACCTGTTTGATACAGGCGAAATTGTGTAACAAAAAACCACGCTTCGGGGTAAGCTTTAAAGATACCCGACGGGCGTGGTTTTATAGTTATTTTGTAAAAAAAGTAAATCCAAGAACTGCGATACCCAGAATAACCAATATAATACCTGTCATTCTGTTTAGTGATTTTGCACTTGCATTGTTTGCGATTTTTGCCGCTATCCTTGCAAATATAAGTGTAAAGAATATACATAGTACAAACGGGAGCATATCAGGCATACCGCCGATTGCAAAATGGGAAACTGAACCGGTAAGAGCAGTAAATGTCATAATAAATACGCTTGTACCCACTGCCGTTTTCAGTTCATAACTCATAACGCTTGTAAGGAGCAACAGCATCATCATTCCTCCTCCGGCACCGACAAATCCGCATATAAATCCAACGGCGGCTCCGCATAGTACGGGTTTTATTATTCTTGATGTGTTAGATTTACGGCTCATATCCTCACGAGTTGTCATAACAGGCTTTGCTATGAATTTTATTCCCAAAAGAAGCGTCATAAAAACAGAGAAATTACCCATAGTTGCCGAAGGTACAAGGCTTGATACGTAGCTTCCCACAACCGTAAACAGCAATACAAAAATCATCATAACCAAGCCGTTTTCTATGTCAAGATTCTTATTTTTGCCATAAGTATATGCCGAAACGGCACTTGCAAGAACGTCAGATGCCAATGCAATTCCCACTGCCATATATGGCTCAATATGAAGAAATGTAACAAGAACAGGCGTTATAACCGCCGCCGCACTCATACCTGCAAAGCCTGTACCAAGTCCTGCTCCTGCTCCTGCTAATAAGCATATTAAAACTGTTATTAAGTAATACATTTTATCAATTCCTTTAACTTTTATTTATGATACGCAATTCTGATATTTGGTTTATTTATTAGATTTGGCTGTGTTTATTGAGGATAACGAAAGTCGTTTAAGTTTAAGACAATCTGTAATTAAAGAATTCGACATTTCATCCTCAAAGTTATTTTACCACAATTAATTATATAATTCAAGGTTTCCGCAAGCGAAACTCAATTATTCATTATTCATCAGCAGTAGGCAGCTTCATTATTCATTACAGACGTAGAAGATGAAACTGTTCAGGATGTTGTAGTTATAGATGATGAAAAAAAGCAAAAGCTCAAACAAGTATTTTGGGATATGCACACAATTACTTCACGAACAGAAACAGTTACAAGTGGTGAAATATCTGAAATCGTGCTTTATATTACTATAACTGCATTACCAAAGGAGTTTGATAACGACAGTACCCTTAACTGCGTTCTTGGGGCTGAAAGTCATATTGCCGTTTTTGACGCTGCCCACGGCGATGGTATAGGTGGTCACTGCGCCGTCACCGCCGCCGGTGTATGTCCACTGTGCGTAAATGATGGTATTGACATTAAAGAAAGAGAGATATTAAAAAAACCCACTTCTCTTTTTAAATAATTATTCTTTACTCCTATCGTAATAAAACAATCCCGAATAAGGCGTTGCCTTATTCGGGATTGATATTATCCATAATTTTTCTACTCCTCCAAGTTATTTGATTTTTAACTTTCTATAAGAACAGTTTTCTTTTTTATATTTGTCTTTACTCCTTCTTATAAAAGTACATCATTGCTTTTCCCTTTTCGTGTTCCGTCTCCATTGTCAACTTTCCGTCCTCATATGTAATGTAAGTATCTTCTTCAATATCCGTAAATTTCACACCATCTTCGGTAGGTTCCCATGTGCCTTCAACAGTTTCACTGACGTCCTCCAACGAAGCCGAACCGTCTGCATTAAAAGTAAACGCAAAGAGGCCTGGGTACGGATATTCCTTGCCTTCTAATTCGAAATGATCAATCATCCATACTCCCACATATGGGCTGTCAGCATATTTGTCGCTGTTGCTGTCACTGCAGCCTGTCAGTAAAATTCCCAGAGATGCTATGATTACACAGCATGTCACAATTATTATTTTTTTCAATTTCATATTTTTCTCCTCAACAATCATATTAATATAGCAGAATTAGATCATTTATTTTGCAGAATATTCTCTCGTATAATACAGTAAAGCTGTTCAGCAAACTACTGCTTCTTTACAAAGTGGGTTTTTGCTTTTACATCTCCCATTGCTAAATCCCATATCAGTTCTCCGTCCTTATAGATAAAGTCAACAGCTACACCATTGGATTCCATGATTTTCACACCGTCTTCGGTCAGTTCCCATGTGCCGCCGTCAAAAGTTTCATCATTTGTTTTTCCTGTAGATGTATAGTCGGCATTAAGAGTAATCTCATAGACTCCGAGGTTTTCTTCATAGTCATATACATCGCCTTCAGCTGATTCTACAATTGATGCTTTCCATGTTCCAATGTACAAATCTTCATCATTCGTTTCTGTTTTTGGTTCGTCCTTCGTTTCGGTTTTGGTTTCAACATTCACGTTGTTGTTTGCGGTATCTTTGTCGGTGCTGTTGTTACCTCATCCTGTCAATGCAACTCCCATAGAAGCTATGATTGTACAGCATACCAGTATGGTAGATTTTTTCAATTTCATGTGTTTTTCCTCCTCAATAATTATAATAGACATCTACATTTCACAAATTATATTGTCTATTGTAAATTATAGCATAAATATAGCGAAATTCTATAAGCATTCCCGTGTTGTCATTGACATTACGGAAATTTTCGTGGAAGTTTATGATGTTTTATGCTATAATTTATAATAAGTAATGGAAAGGGGATGAGAGTATGGGATTTTCCGATGTGCTAAAACTGTATCTGAACAAAACGCAGTCTACTGCGAAAGAGCTGTCCGCAGCTTCGGGTATATCTGCTTCTGCTCTGAGCAGATACCGTTCAGGGAAGAGAATACCTAATCAGGAACAGATTGAAAAGCTGATTTGCGGATTTGTTAAGTTGGCAAGTGAGAAAAAAACGGAACTTGATGAAGCAATCATCAGAAACGCTTTTTCAGAGTTTACGGAGAAGCCAAAGCTCGATTATAATGCCATCATTAAAAATCTCAATACTGCAATTGAAACGTTAGATATCAGCGTTTCAGGTCTTTCAAGAGCACTGAGCTTTGATTCGTCATATCTGTCAAGAATTCGGACGGGTCAGCGTAAACCCGCCGATTTAGATAAGTTTCTTGTCGAAACAGCAGGGTATATCGCAAGAACAAACTCACCATTGGCAATTGCAGGGCTTATTGGGCAAGCCGCAGAAGAGCTTGTTCCGGTAGGACGGTGTGCATTAAAAATGTGTAGCTGGCTAAATTCCAAAACAATTAGTCAGCATAATTATCTCGGAGAGTTTCTGTATCAACTGGATGCGTTCAATATTAAAACATATATGAGCAATAATCATTTTCCTGAGGCGGCTTATGCTCAGGAGTCGGAGATTTTACCTCTTCCGAAATACTATTACGGGTTTGACGAGATGAAAAAAGGCGAGCTTGATTTTTTCAAGACAGTAGCATCTTCGGGAGATAATGGTACTGTCTTTATGTGCAACAGTATCCCTATGGAAGCCTTGACCTCGGATGCGGCATATATGAGGGTATGGATGCAGTCCATTGCGACGATGATTATGAAGGGTGCAGATATACGGATGATTCATGATGTTGATCGCCCGCCAGACGAGATGATGCTCGGACTGATGAGCTGGATTCCGCTTTATATGACCGGAAAGGTTACTTCTTTCTATCTGAACGACTCTTCAAACCGTATCTATTGCCATACGGACTATGTATCGGATAATGCCGTACTCTATGGGGAATGTATCAGAGGGTATCATAATGAGGGGAAATACTGCCTGACGCAAAATGAGACAGACCTTGCTTATTACAAAAAGCGGGTACAGCGTCTGTTCTCAAAGGCAAAACCGCTGATGAAGACTTACAGGACAGAGGATAAGGATGCGTTCTTTTGTTTTGAGGATTCCGAAGCATTGTCGGGCGGAACACGATTCAACATTCTTTCTTCTCTGCCTATCTATACGCTCCCGAAAGATGTTTTGGAAGATATGCTGGAAAATAATTCCTTTGGGGAAAAAGACAAGGAAGATATCAGAAACTATATGTTCAGGCAAAGGGAAATGACAGAAGCAATCCTTGAAAACGGAACGATATGTGACGAGGTTTATGTGCTGAGTGAAGAAGAGTTTGAAAAAGAACCGGTTTATTTATCTCTTTGCGGTATGTTTTCGGAAAAAAGGCTGAAATATACATATCCGGACTATCTGCGCCATCTTGCAGCGACGAAGCAATTTGCTGAAGATTATGACGGATATGACCTGCATACAGATGCTGTACAGACTTTCAGAAATATTCAGATTCAGATCAATGCGGGAAAATGGGTGATTGTATCAAAGAACAATGCCCCTGCCATTCATTTTGTTATCAAACATCCAAAAATGATTCGTGCTTTTGAAGACTTCTGCAAACCGACAGCCGAACCATAAACGGTTTTTATTATATCATTTTACCCGGCAAAATGCCGGAAAGAAACAAGGAGGAATTGCTTATGAAAGCAAAAACAAAAATCAAAAGACTGCTTGGCATCCTGCTTGCCCTTTCAATGGTAGTAGGTATGCTGCCCACCGTGGCGCTGGCGGAGGAGTCGGCAACGGACACGGCGGACTTTTCTGCTGATCCCACCACGGCACTGGGTCTGCTAAACGCCGCGAAAACAGATGGTGCAGAGGACAGCACGTGGGATAGCACCACCAATACCCTCACCCTCAATGGCGTGAACTTTGAAACCAGCGCCGTCGATGCGGTGAAGCTGCCCGATGGCGCGAAGATCACCCTGGCGGACGGCACGACCAACACCATCAAAGGCGGCGACGCGGCTACGGGAGATTGCTACGGCATTTACGGCGAAGGCAGCCTGACTATCCAGGGCACCGGTACGCTCAATGTGACCAGCGGTACGGCGGGCAACCTGAGCTTCGGCATCCATGCACAAAACAGCGTGACCATCAACAGCGGTGCAGTTACAGCCACCGGCGGCGCGGCGCCGAACAACCAGAGCTTCGGCATCCGTGCACTTAATAACGATTTGACCATCAACGGCGGCACGGTTACGGCCACCGGCGTCGATGCGAAACACAGCAGCAATGGCCTTTGGGCAGGAAATGGCAGCGTGACCATCTCCGGCGGCAAAGTTGTTGCCACCGGCGGCGGTGCGTCAAGTGGTGCAAGCAGCGGCATTTATGCAAACAACGTAGAAATCAATAATACCGGCGCTATAGTCACCGCCACCGGCGGCACACAGAAAAATGGCCATAGCTTCGGCATCTATGTATACGGAGGCAAGGTGACCTTCTCCGGTGGAACCCTCACCGCCGCCACCAAAGATACTACGTGCATCAAAGGTACTTTCGATGTCACAGGCAGCGACGTCAAAACCATCTCCTTTGACGGGAACGGCGGCTCCGGCGGCATGGTGGCTAAAACCACCGCAGCGGAATACACCCTCCCTGAAAACGCTTTTACTGCCCCTGACGGCAAGCAGTTCAAGGGCTGGAAAGTTGGCGAAGAGATCAAGGCGGTTGGTGGAAAGATTGACGCCGATGATAGCACTATCGTTTACGCACAGTGGGAAGATGTTGAATACACCGTCACCGTAACCGGTGGTACTGCATCTCCCAGCGGTGCACAGGCTGCAGGAACATCCATTACAATCAGCGCAAATGAACCTGCAGCGGGCCAGCGGTTTAAGGAGTGGACCGGCGCTGACGGCCTGACCTTTACTTCCGGCTCCAAGACCTCCGCAACCGCCACCTTCACCATGCCTGACAGGGCTGTGGCTCTGATCGCTACTTATGAGGATATTCCTGTTGCCACTACCTACACCGTCACCTTCAACGCCAACGGCGGCTCTGTCACACCTGCAAGTGCAGAAACAGGCGCTGACGGCAAGCTGACCAGCCTGCCCACGCCCACCCGCAGCCGCTACTCCTTCAACGGTTGGTATACCGAAGCAAGCGGCGGCACTAAGGTGGATACTGATTACGTTTTTAATGCCAATACCACCATTTACGCAAACTGGACATACACCGGCGGCGGTGGCGGCGGAACAACCCGTTATACTGTGTCATTTGAAACAAACGGCGGAAGCAAGGTGTCAAGCAAAACGGTAACAAGAAATACTGCAGTAAGCGAGCCGACAGCTCCGACAAAGGACGGTTACACATTTGACGGTTGGTATTCCGATAAGGAGCTTACAACGGCATATGACTTCTCTGCAAAGGTAACAAAGAGCTTTACTCTTTATGCAAAGTGGACAGAAAAAGCAACAGAGCCCGATAAACCGACTGAGCCGACAGAGCCTACCGATTCGGAATGGGAAAATCCGTTTACCGATGTTAAGAAAAGCGACTGGTTCTACACAAATGTTGAATATGCAGTTAATAACAAACTTATGAACGGAACAACTGCTACAACATTTGCTCCGAGTGAAAATCTGACGCGCGCGATGCTTGTTGCAATACTTTATCGTGCGGAGGGTGAGCCTGCTGTTAACAAGAGTATTCCGTTCAGTGATGTTGACACAAGCGCATATTACGCAAATGCGGTTATATGGGTACAGCAGAACGGCATTGTAAACGGTGTTACGGAAAATGCATTTGCCCCTGACGATAACATCACCCGTGAGCAGATTGCGGCAATTATGTTTAGATATGCAAAATACAAGGGATATGATGTAAGTGTTGGTGAAAGCACAAACATTCTTTCCTATACCGACGCGGAAAGCATTTCCGAGTATGCAATTTCCGCTATGCAGTGGGCTTGTGGAAGTGGTTTGATGAAAGGTAAAACAGAAACTTCAATCAATCCTCAGGATAATGCAACAAGAGCCGAAATTGCGGCAATACTTCAAAGATTTATTGAAGCAAACAAATAAATAAGGTTAAGCCAAGCGGGAACGCTTGACGATAAAACCCCGTTTGAGCAATCAGACGGGGCTTTTTAGTATGACGGGCATATCAATGCTCTGTGGTGAAAGTCCATCGAGGCGTAGTTACCGACGAACTCAAAAGCGACTTGCAAGTTTCACATCGTGAGGTGTGGGAGAGAAGAAGCAATAGCGAAATCGTAGCCTGACGAACAGAAATAACAAGCAAGACAAAAGGAGCTTTCATCACTAAAAACACGAGATAAGGAGTTAGATGTTTTATTCGAGCGAATTTATGAAGATAATGTATGTGGTAAAATATCTGATGACCGATTTGCAAAAATGTCTGTCAAATACGAAACAGAAAAAAAGAACACTCGGTATGGTGTGCCCGAAGACGAGGCGTCAGAAAAACAATCCTGTGAATTGTTTTTTAGCCGAGAGTCCCTTCCAAAAAGGCAAGCGTTTGCGAAGCCTGATTGGTTGTTCCCTCTTATCGCTAAATTAGAAAAGAGTCGCACTGCTGTATGGCTATTTAAGTTGGTGTGCCCGAAGGGACTCAATCGGCTCCGCCGCTTGTCTTCGCTCCACTTCCGTTTCGCTCCCTTTTCGCTGAAAAGCTGTCACCGGCAGCTTTTCTTTACGCGAAAAGTCCTCTCAGGGTTCGAGTCCCTACTATCTTACTGACCAAATAAAAACACCACCCTTTTAGGGTGGTATTTCTATTTGGTGCGCCCGAAGGGACTCGAACCCCTGACCTACTGGTTCGTAGCCAGTCACTCTATCCAGCTGAGCTACGAGCGCTTATGCTCTTTTCAAACACAACAGTTATACTACCATACTTTTGTGGATTTGTCAAGAGCTTTTCAGTATTTTTTTAAAGTTTTCTGTTTTTAATTGATTTTTTCGTATAGTCTTCGCATCATAATTGCCGCATCTCCTCGGCTTACAAGAGCATCTCCGTAGAAAATACCATCTGTACGGTCTAAGATAATATCCTCGGCTTTTAAAATTCTTACATAATCCTCTACCCAGTCTGCAATATCGTCCGTATATGTTAGTGCTAAATTAGGCACCATTTTTCCTGTTTCCTTTTGGAAAATTCTTGCCATAATCGCAACAAGCTCGTTCCTTGTAACTGCATTTCCGCCTCGGAATGTGTTATCATCATAACCGTTTATAAGTCCTCCTGATACTGCGGCATTTACCGTTTTTAAATACCAGTCATTCTCTGTAACATCAGACAAACCACAGTGGGTATCGCTTTCTGCTATCCCTGCTAAACGCATAAGCATTGTTGCAATTTCCGCACGTGATATACGGTTGTCGGGCATAAACTGATTGTCGCCCATTCCCTGAACAATACCCTTTTCCGCTAAAAATCCTACGGCGTTTTTCATCTCGTTGGGTTTATCGCTCATATCTGAAAAAGCACAAAGTCCATTATCTGCTACATCTTTATAGTCGCTTTTGTCATAGCTTGAAACAAGCGATATTTTATAGCTTTTCCTGTCCGCTATTTTCTCGCCGTCATAAATCTCGCAGGTGAGGGTATGTTCACCGTAAGGGATATAGTCATTGCCGAGTTTTATCTCATACGGCGGTTCACTGCGTTCCGTGAGCCAGTTTCCGTCAAGGAGATACCGCACTACAAGGTTTTGTTTCTTATATCTGTAAGCATAGGCAGATATTTCAACAGTATCAGTAAATACCATTCCATCCAGTAACTCTACATATGAATGGGGAGCTGAGGACGGATATTCCTTAAGATATATTGGATCTCCCAAAAGTTCGCACATAAGTGAAAACAGTGTGGGGTTGTTCATCATATCATACCTGTATAAATCACCCGGGACATACTGGTTAAAGGAGATTATACATTTATATTCCGGGTACATACGGCATATATCCGAATAGTACATACGCAACTGATGTGCCGCCCAATCGGTATAATCTGTACCGTCAGGGGATTCAAAACCAACGCCGCCCTCTGTTATCATAACAGGCTTTTTGATATTATTTCTTTGCATAAAATTGTGGAGCATTTTTGCACGCATTGACGGGTTTGCATATGGGCCCATTATAAACGCCATATTTGCTCCGTCATCATTATTGGGGTTGCCCTGGAAATACGGCATTGTATAAAGACTGCAGCCTATCCAGTCAACGTACTCGTCCCCAGGGTAATACTCCTCAAAAGTGGTATCAAGACCGCCTGTATCATTAGGCGCCCATACCATTGCTATATTCTCCTTGGTGTGTGCATAGTCAGCAACAAATCTGAAGCACTCAACAAACAGTTCAGGATAGTTGAAGTTATCATCAATATTCATTTCCTTACCGAATATCAAAAGCACATCCTTGCCCCAAGAGGCAACCTCGTCTATATAGTTATATATATAATTTGAATATTCTTTAATATCAATTATTTGTGAGTTTTTAAGTGCAAAGTTCCAGTTTAGCCCCACAAGCTCTGTATGATTGCTTTCTTTCTCCGGAATCTCCACACGTGCTACATTGATATTTTTAATTTCATCAGAGGGTATAAACCAGTCATAGCTTGTATCAACGGCATTCTGAATATCGGGATACTTGCGGTCATATGGTGTTCCGATATATATACCCGAACGAGGCTCAAACTTTGCCCCATAGTAGGGATAATAGTCGGGTGTTGTTTTTACATACAGCTTGAACTCATTTTCCTTGAGCATCTTGTGACGGACTTCCATTTCACGTCCCACCCAGGAAAGGGATTTAGCCGACACCCCCATAGGCAAAGCCGTAATAAGAGTTGCAATACTTATAAGCAATGCTAAAATTTTTTTCATATATTGTCCCCTTTATATTGATTTTTCCTTTAAAACAACATTTCGCAGGTGGGGCGTTTTTCCCCAACGCACGTGTATGCCTATACATAAGTGGGGAAAAACGCCCAAGATGTATCCTCTAAAAATAAAATTTCGCAGGTGGGGTGCTTTCCCCAACGCACGTGTATGCTTATACATAAGCGAGGGAAAACGACCAAGATGCGGAATTTTAATTATAGGTTACATAGATTCAACAACTTCTATTCCTAACAAGCCTAATGCTGATTTTATCACTGTGCAGGTCGCATCAACGATTGCAAGACGTGCTTTCTTTGTTTCTATGTCAACATCATCACGCATAATGGGATTTGTGTTATAGAACTTATTAAACGCCTTCACAAGTCCTGTTACGTAACGATTTACATAGAATGGCTCGTTCTTATCTGCGGCATCTGCCACTGCATCACCGAATGAGTTTATCATCTTAACAAGAGTATAAGCATCCTCCGATACAGCTTTACTAAGATCAGTATGGCTGTAATCAATACCCTCCGCACGGCGAAGTATGCTCTTACCCCTTGCATAGCCATACATACAATAGGGTGCACTCTCACCGTCAAAATCCAGCATCTTATCCCAAGAGAATACTATATCCTTTTCACGCGAATTTTTAAGAAAGGTGTAAAGAACCGCACCAATACCGATTTTCTTTGATACATCATCTATATCGCCTACATTTGAGCCGTTGCTCTCTATTATAGAACGTGTTTTTTCAATAGATTCATTAAGCACGTCCTCAAGAAATACAACATCGCCGTGACGTGTTGACATATTCTTGCCCGGAAGCTTCACAAGACCAAAGCCTACGTGCACGCAATCCTTGCTCCACTCCCAGCCTGCTCTTTTCATTGTTTCAAATATCTGCTTAAAATGCAATGACTGAGGCAAGCCCACAACGTATATATTTTTATCAAAATTATATGTTCTCTTACGATACAGTGCTGCGGCTATATCACGGGTTGCGTATATAGTCGCACCATCAGATTTTAAGATTATGCAGGGCGGCATATTCATATCCGACAAATCAACTACCTGTGCACCCTCACTTTCGGTAAGAAGGTTTGCATCACGGAGCATATCCACAACCTCGTCCATCTTATCGGAATAGAACGCCTCACCATTATATGAATCGAAGGAAACGCCCAGCATATCATATACACGTTTAAATTCAACAAGGCTCATATCCCTGAAATGCTTCCATAGCTTTGTAGCCTCGGGATCGCCGTCCTCAAGCTTTTTAAAATACTCACGTGCTTCATCCTCAAGGGACGGATCCTTTTCCGCCTCCTCGTGGAATTTTACATATATTTTCAAAAGCTCGTTTATAGGATCTTTTTCTATTGCCGCCTCATCTCCCCAACGCTTATATGCACTTATAAGCTTGCCGAACTGCGTGCCCCAGTCACCTAAATGGTTAAGGGACTCTACGTTATAGCCTAAGAATTTGTAAATTCTTGCAAGGGAATTACCTACCGCCGTTGAGAACAAGTGACCTATATGGAAGGGCTTTGCAATATTAGGCGAGGAATACTCAACAAGTACCGTTTTTCCCTCTCCCATATCAGATTTTCCCCAATCTGCACCTGCTTTGAGTGCAGCATTTATTGTATCAGAAATAAACTCGCCACGATTATAGAAAAAGTTCAGATAACCGCCCACAGCATCAACACGCTCAATATATTCGTCATTTGACAGCTTTTCGCTTAGTTCCTGAGCAATAACAGGGGGTGCCTTTCTCATCACCTTTGCAAGAGGAAAGCAGGGGAATGCTAAATCCCCAAGCTTTTCATCAGGCGGTGTTTCGACAGCCTTCTCTATTGCTGTACGCTCAAGACCTGTAAGCTCCTCTAATTTATTTATAATATGTTCTTTAAAATCCATATACTATTCCTTTCATAAAAGGGCTGTGTTATTAATAAAGTGGATGCTTTTCACACAACGCGGCAACTCTTGATTTAATTTCGTCAAAGCTGTTTTCAAAATCTCTGATTGTAAGACCGATAAGCTTACCAATCTCAACCATATCCTCCTCAACAAATCCACGTGATGTTGTTGCAGGAGTGCCTATTCTGATACCGCTTGTTATAAACGGACTCTTTGTATCAAAGGGTATTGCGTTCTTGTTTACGGTAATGCCTACCTCGTCAAGCATTTTTTCTGCTTCCTTGCCTGTTACGCCTGTTTCTGTAAGGTCAACAAGCATAAGATGGTTATCAGTACCGCCTGAAACAAGCTTTAATCCCTCTTTTAGGAGCTGTTGTGCAAGTGCCTGTGCATTTTTTACAATCTGCTTCTGATATTCTTTAAACTCCGGCTTTAGTGCCTCGCCAAAGCATACCGCCTTAGCCGAAATTGTGTGCATAAGAGGGCCGCCCTGAATTCCGGGGAATATTGCCTTGTTAAATCTCTTTGCAAGCTCCTCGTCATTTGTAAGAATTAGTCCGCCTCTGGGACCTCTTAGTGTTTTATGAGTGGTTGTTGTAACAACGTCTGCATATGGCATGGGTGACGGATGTACCCCTGCGGCAATAAGACCTGCAATGTGTGCCATATCCACCATAAAATATGCACCGACTTCCTTTGATATTTCTGCAAACCTCTTAAAATCTATAACTCTGGGATATGCCGATGCACCCGCTAAAATCAGTTTCGGCTTACACTCAAGTGCAAGACGGCGTACTTCATCATAATCAATTGTGTTTGTATCCTCACTCACACCGTAGGGTACAATATTAAAATACTTACCTGACATATTAACAGGCGAACCGTGGCTTAAATGTCCGCCGTGTGCAAGGCTCATTGAAAGCACGGTATCCCCCGGCTCAAGCAATGCAAAAAACACAGCCATATTTGCCTGTGCGCCTGAATGGGGCTGAACATTGGCATAGCCTGCATCAAAGATTTTCTTTGCTCGCTCGATTGCCAGCTCCTCTACTACGTCTACGTGTTCGCAACCGCCGTAGTAACGCTTGCCCGGATAACCCTCTGCATATTTATTTGTAAGAGGTGTTCCGTTTGCCTCCATAACAGTTTCAGAAACAAAATTTTCTGATGCTATAAGCTCTATTTTATTTCTCTGTCTGTTTGTCTCGTCCATAACCGCTGCATATACTTCAGGATCGTTTTTCTTTAATAAGTCAAAATTTTTCATAAGTAACCTCCGTTTAATAATCAATATAACTGTCTATTTTACATTATACATAAAAATCATAGCTTTTGCAAGTGTTTCCGAGAAAAAAGTGTTATTTTACGAAATTGACATCAGCCTTTTTATGTGCTAATATTATTATGAGGTGAAAAACTATGACGAAAAAACAGTTAGCACAGGAAGTAATAGAAAAATTAAAGCTTGAATACCCAAAAGTACAGTGTACTCTTATTTATACAACACCCATAGAAATGCTTATTGCTACACAGCTTTCCGCACAATGCACAGATGCACGTGTGAATATTGTAACAGCAGATTTATTCAAAAAATATAAAAATGTGTATGACTTTGCCAATGCCGACTATGAGGAGCTTTGTCAAGACATTCGCTCCGCGGGCTTTTACCGAAGTAAAGCGAAAAATATAATTGCCGCCGCACAGCGTATAATTGACGTATATGGCGGTGAGGTTCCCGATACAATGGAGGATTTACTGACACTTCCCGGTACAGGCAGAAAAACTGCAAATCTTGTGCTTGGAGATATATTTAAAAAGCCCGCAATAGTTGTTGATACCCATTGTATCAGGCTTTCAAACAGAATTGGTCTTACAAAGAACTCTGACCCTGTAAAAATCGAGGCAGATCTGAAAAAAATTATACCGCCTGAGGAAAGTCTTGATTTTTGTCACAGACTTGTTGCACACGGCAGAAACGTATGCAATGCACGAAAGCCAATGTGCGAAGGCTGTACCCTGAATGGCATATGCAAAAAGACAGGTGTAAAATAACTTCAAAATATAGAATAAATCCCACTCCTACGGCAAAAAATAATCCTGAAAGGAGTGGATTTTTTATGAAATGCTATATTGAAATAACGGACATACACGCACGTGAAGTTCTTGACTCCCGTGGCAATCCTACTATTGAGGTTGAGGTTGCAACAGATGATGCTGTTGGACGTGCAATAGTTCCATCAGGCGCATCCACAGGCGAATATGAAGCATATGAGCTTCGTGACGGGGACAGAAAACGCTTTGACGGCAAGGGCGTTCTTAATGCCATTAAAAATGTTAATAACACGATAGCAGACGAGATTATCGGTATGAATGTACTTGACCAACGGCTTATAGATAAAACGTTGCGTGAGCTTGACGGCACAAAAAATCTCCATAAGCTTGGTGCAAATGCAGTGCTTGGCGTGTCACTTGCCTGTGCAAAAGCGGCGGCGTCAAGTCTGTGTATTCCCCTCTACCGCTATGTAGGCGGAGTTAATGCACACACAATGCCTGTACCCATGATGAATATTCTAAATGGCGGTGCACACGCAAATAATAACGTTGATATTCAGGAATTTATGATAATGCCCATAGGCGCAGATTCCTTTTCCGAGTGCATACGCCGTTCATCTGAGGTTTACTATGAATTGAAACGTATCTTAAACGAGAACGGCAATGCAACAGCCGTTGGGGACGAGGGCGGATTTGCACCGAATCTCAACAATGACGAAGAAGCTCTTGATCTTATTGTTTCTGCCATTGAACGTGCCGGATATTCTGCAGGTGAGGATTTTAAGATTGCAATTGATGCGGCATCATCTGAATGGGCAGAGGATAACGGATACAAATTGCCAAAATCAGGGATTAGTAAAACAAGAGAGGAGCTTATAAGCTACTGGGAGGATTTATCATCACGGTATCCGATTTTTTCAATCGAAGATCCTCTTGGAGAAAATGATTTTGAAGGATTTTCCGAACTTACAGAGAGAATAGGCGACAGAATACAAATTGTAGGCGATGATTTATTTGTAACAAACCCGAAACGGCTTAAGGAAGGAATAATATCAGGTGCAGGAAACTCAATTCTTATAAAGGTGAACCAAATAGGAACTCTCACCGATACACTTGATGCAATAGAGCTTGCACATAAAAACGGATACAGTGCCGTTATATCCCACAGAAGCGGTGAATCGGAGGATACAACCATTGCCGATATTGCAGTTGCAGTAAACGCAGGGCAAATCAAAACAGGCGCACCTGCACGTACAGACCGTACGGCAAAATATAACCGTCTACTGCGTATCGAGGAGGAACTAGGACATCAGGCAGTGTATGAAGATTTGAAGTAAAATATCAAATTGGGCTGTTGCGCTAAATGCAACAGCCCTCTGTTATACTTTGAGCAATATACCAATCCTCCTGGTTCATTGACTTTAACATATACTCGATATCAGCATCCCAATACTCGTCAATTGTTTATTATATCCTGTTAAATCTTATACTTTATAATTTAACGCCTCAAATATAAAGTCGTATCCTCTGTCACTGTCTTCAATCGTATGTCCGCCTTCCCAAAGCGAAAAACAGTAATTATTTTCACAACCGCAGGAAACATAATAATCCCGCACGCGCTCTGCTTCAGCACAAGCTGATTTATAATCAAAAACAGGGTCTTGCTTGCCAACCGAAATATATAATTTTCTTGGTGCGCAAAGCGCTGCTACTTCTGCATCCTGAAACGTCAGTGCCGAGCCTTTATAGCACCAGTCACTCCAATCATATACATCCCTATCACTGAAAAATCCGGCGGCATATCCTGCCTTAATGCGTTCATCTGCCGCCATGGTATGAAGCGTAAAATATCCGCCGTACGACAATCCTATCATACCAATACTGTCAGAGTTTATTATAGGCATAGTACAGGCATAGTCTATGCAGCGCATTATACCGGATATCTCAAGAGCAGTCATACTAATGCCAAAGCGTTTTAAACTGTTATCTATAACTCTTCTGTCATAAGGAATATCGTGTTTTCGCATTGTTTCTTTTTCTTCCAATGACCAAAGCAGAAGCTGGGGTGCAATAACTGCTACACCCCTTTTAAGCAGCCTCTGAACCATATTATTGTAATTGTTTTTGCCGACAAAATTGCAGCAAAGCTCGGGAGTACCGCCGCCGCCATGCTGAGCGATGACAAGAGGCACAGGTCCTTCCCTGTGCGGAATCAAAAACATTGCATAAAAGGGAATTTCCTTTGTAATATACAGCTTCAGCCTATATATACTGCACATATCGTCTTCGCCCACATATATTTTCTCACATACAGAGCCTTTCTCCTCAAGGACTTTATCAACCC
>CAKSGP010000001.1 GCA_934454745.1 uncultured Clostridia bacterium | reverse complement strand
GGCATAATAATAACCTCCAATTTGATATTTCTATTTTATACCATCTCGGAGGTTTACACAATATCTAAAGAAGACTCTACTATCCTACAGTTAATAGACGCTTAAGCTCATAGCTGATTTCGATATTCCGATGGAGACATGTTCATTTCTTTTTTAAATACCGTTGCAAAGTAATTAGTGTTTTTATATCCACACATATCCGCAATAGTTTTTATGGGGTATTCGGTTGTAACAAGAAGCTTTGCGCTCGTAGCAATTCTGGTGGCGTTTAAAAACTCATTATATCTGCAGCCGGCAATCTTTTTAAACTCTGCCGATAAATACTCTTTTGTATAACCGTATCTTTCTGCAAGCTCACTTAGGGAAATATCATTTTTAATATTTTTGCTTATATAATCAATAATATTTTGAATTACTGTTCCTATTTTACGGCTATTATCAAAGTTTTCCTTATTGTTAAGGTCAGCATAGTTTCTGGCAAGCATTACAAGTATTGAGTATAAATGATTTTTATAAAGTTGCAAAGAAAATTCATCGTAAATTTCAATTTCTTTTTTTATAGCCTTCATGTTTTCAAGCACAAATTTTTTGTCTTCCTCAGAAAGCTTATAATGATATTTTCCAAAGACTTTTTTTAAATTGTTAGGAATATAGCTTTCCTTCGGTGAAAGAAGGTATCTTGCGGTATAATCGGTTGGCGTTGTATCAAATGTATTTAAAGCACGGTGTACTATGCGAGGAGGAATAACGATAAGATCACCTGCGGACACTTCAAAAAGCCGATGTTCAACAAGATAGTGCCGTTTCCCCTCGGTAAGAAAATAAATTTCATAAGTGTTGTGGAAATGAATATAATCCATGCTGCTTGCAATTTCACGAGTGTAGTCAAAAATAGAAGGCTCTATTTCTATTGCTATTTTTTTTTCAAAGTTTTTCTTATCCATATTGTCACCAATTTTAAAATTTTAAACTCTTTTTTAATATATCATAAAAAAGCATTAAATTCAAGCCGAATTTACAATAAAAGTATTGAAAACAGGAAGTTTCAATTGCCAAAATTGACTAATTTTTTATTGATATAAAATATCTTTATGATATAAAAAACAAAAATCTTAAAAAATTATAGTATTTCCGAGCGTTTTTAAAAAATTTAATCTATTCAGTATCTATAAATAGTATTAAAATATAATTATCAAAGACATAACAGGGAGGCATAAGGGATGAAGCTTAACTATCAGAAAAGTCGTTCTTTGATGGGATACATATATATACTGCCTTGGATTGTCGGTTTTTTGATTTTTTTTGTGCAGCCGCTTACGCTGTTGGTTAAATTGGCTTTCACGGATATGCAGATTGCGGACACCGGTTTTGTATTGAACCCACTTAAAGGAATTGCCGATAATTTTAATTATGCAATTTCTGAGGACTCTTATTATACAACCCACTTGCTTACGAGTATGGGTACCCTTTTGTATGAGGTGCCGTTTATAATTTTGTTCAGTTTGTTTTCGGCGGTTGTGCTTAATCAACAATTTCACGGAAGAACGTTTATGAGAGTAATATTCTTTCTGCCGGTTGTTATCGGCTGTGATCTTGTTATGAATGTTATTAATTTTAATTCAAGTGAAGTTGTAATGACAGCTGGGGAAGAAGTTGCGCTTTTTGATTCAAGCGGTCTAACAAGAATATTAACATTAGCCGGTTTACCGGATGGATTGATATCTGTTATAAGCACGACTGTTTCTTCGGTGGCTGATTTGGTATGGGACAGTGCGGTGCAGATTCTTGTATTTCTTATAGCTTTGCTGAGTGTTCCGCAATCGTATTATGAGGTAGCAACGGTAGAAGGGGCAAAGGCATGGGAAACCTTTTGGAAAGTAACATTTCCCACGGTCACACCGTATGTATTTGCACTTACAATATATACGATTATTGATACATTTACAAATGTTAACAATAGTGCTCTTCAGTATATAGTAAGCATGGCAAACACAAAAATAGAGTTTTCAAAGGCGGCGGCAATGAGTTGGATATATTTTTTGCTTATAATTGCTGTAATCTTAATTGTTTTTCTCGTGTTCAGACCCTTTATATTTAAAAAAAATGAAACGGTGAAAGAGAAAGGAATAAAGAAAAATGGCAGATAATACCCGTTTCAACAGAAACAATAACAGCCTTGAAATATCTCCTGTTTATTATCTCGGCAAAATGTTTTCTGCCCTTCTTCGTTGGCTTTTTCTTATTGCAATAGCCTATGTGATTTTATATCCGTTGTTTTATATGTTAAGTATGTCATTTAGAGCAACACAAGACTTTTACGATGTCACGGTCGTTTGGGTGCCAAAGACATTTACTGTAGAACACTTTAAGTTTATATTCGAGAAATTGAATTTAATAAAACCGTTGCTCTTAACAGGTGTGATTACGATTTTATGTACGCTTGCCGAGATGATCATTTGTTCAACGATAGGATACGGTTTTGCAAGATTTAAGTTTAAATTAAGTAATATTCTTTTTGTTTTGGTTGTATTTACAATTATGGTGCCGCCGCAAATGCTTAATATGTCAAATTACCTTCTTATGAAGAATTTTGACATTTTTGGGTTGATTGAAGCAATAACAGGGCATACTTCTTCAATAAATTTACTTGACAGCATTTGGGCATTTTTATTGCCGGCAATAACAGGCCAAGGAATAAGATCGGGCTTAATGATAATGATATTCCGCCAATTTTATGCTTCGTTACCTGTTGAACTTGAAGAAGCAGCATTAATAGACGGTTGCGGTTTTACCAAAACGTATTTACGCATAATGGCACCAAATCTTTCCAATACTTTCTGCTTGTGCGCAATATTTTCGATTGTATGGTATTGGACAGACTATTTTTACAGTCTTACATATCTTCCGACTAACAAAAATATGGCCTTACAGATAGAAAATATACATGAAGTAGTTAGGACCGCACTGGCCTATGTAAGCGATACAAGTATGTATAATATGATTCCTAAGCAGCAGGCTGCTTGTTTGTTGTTTATATTACCGTTGGTAATATTCTTTTTAATAATTCAAAAATCTTTTTCCCGAAGTATAGAAAATTCCGGTCTTGTCGGATAAAATCAGTGCTTTTGAAAGGAGTAACCGATGAAAAAAATTATTTCTTTTATGATAGTTATAGTCGTATGCATTTCGTCTGTTACGGCAATGCCTGCAAAAGCAGTTGCTAACGAGACAGTATTTACTTTGAGAGAAAATGAAAAAACAAGCCTTATATTTAATATAGAGGAAAACGCAGGTTACAGTGTGGATGTTACGTACACTGCCTTAAAGGGCAGAAATGTTTCCCCGCAGGTGGCAGTTTCATGGGACGAACCATATATCGGTAATGAAGACCAGGTTTACGATCTTACCCGCACATGGGTAGACACACGCGAAAGGGAACGTTTCAAAACGGATGATTACGGTAATGAACTATGTCCGACCGTAACTGAAGCGGAAAAAGAAAATACAGTAGTTATAATGCCGCAGGATGAGAATTGGCATACAGGATTTTTGCTTACCGAGGGCAAACATACTCTTAATTTGCAGATGCTGCAGGAGGGCGTGAAAATCAAGTCAATCGTTGTAAACAAGGTTGTCGAAAAGGCGACTTATTCGGAGTATGTTAAGAATATAGAAAAAAGCCGATTTGCAACAGATTCCGATGCGAAAACAATATATATTGAAGCTGAACTTCTTCATGAAAAAAGCCATTTAGAGGTTGCTGTAAATTATGACCGTTCATCCCCGAATGTTCATCCAAATGACCCTTCGCTTATTTATTACAATATTCTCGGAGGATCATCATGGTCACATGTTGGGCAGTGGGTATCTTATAATGTCAATGTAGAAAAATCAGGATTATACAAGCTTAATCTTTCATACCGTCAACGTGCAATAGCAGGTATTGATGTTCGGAGAAGAATAACGGTAGATGGCAAGGTTCCGTTTGATGAGTTTGACTGTCTTGTTATTCCGGCTTCTAACGATTTTAAATCCTTTGTGCCCGGAGACGAAAACGGAGATTACTATATTTATCTTTCCGAGGGCGAGCATGAAATAAGATTTGAGGTTGTACTCGGTTCTTTGCAGAATGTTATAAATAAATTTAAAACAACACTTGAAAAACTGAATGAGCTTTCAAGCAAGATTAATGTAATAGTGGGAGACGGCGTGGATCTTAACCGAGATTATGATTTTAAATCGTCTCTTCCTGAAATGGTACCAACCTTAACAGAAGCATCAGAAACACTAAATGAGATTATTGACGAAGTCAATGCTGATAGTAAAAACAGCGGCTCTCAATCTGCAAGAATTGAGGAAGCAGCAAGGTTGCTTCTGAAAATGGCGGAAAAGCCAAACGATATTGCCAAGCAAATTGATTATTTTCGAAGTCAGCTATATGATCTTGCAAGTGTACTTTCTGCAATGCAAACGCAACCTTTGGAAATTGATTATTTTGAATTGATACCAGAAAAATCCGAAACAAGTGTAAAAAAATTCAACTTTTTTTCGGTACTCGGCTTTAGAACCAAGGCTTTTTTAAGATCCTTTGTTTCGGATTACAGTTCAATGAATAATATAAACACAGATGAGGCGTTAAACGTTTGGATTTCTCTCGGACGCGATCAGGCTCAAGTTATGAACCAACTTATAACAGATAATTTCACCTCAACTACCGGTGTGCCGGTAATTCTTTCGTTGGTAACAACAAATATTATGACGGCAATTGCTTCCGGTAAAGCGCCGGATGTAGTTTTAAATCTGCCATCAACAAATATAGCTGATCTTTATTATCGTGACGCTTTGGTGGATATAAGTGAAATGGATAATATTGACAGTGTACTTGAAAGATTTTATCCGTCGTCAATGATAAGCTTTACATATAACGGTGCAGTTTATGCTCTGCCCCAGACACAGTCGTTTCAAATGATTTTTTATAGAACCGATGTGTTTAAGGCAAACGGATATAAGGTACCTAACACTTGGGAAGAGCTTTATGCCTTGCTTGCAAAAATGCAAAACAATGGTATGCAAATGGGTATTTCGATTTCTGAAGAAACTTTCTATTCATTGCTTTTGCAAAGCGGGGTATCAATGTACAATGAGGAGCTTTCAGCTACTAATCTTACCGATTCGAAAGCAGTTGAGGCTTTTAAAAATTGGACTGAGCTTTTTACAAAATACGGAATACCTAAGTCTTATGATGCAACTAACCGTTTCCGCACAGGACAGATGCCTTTTGTAATTTCAGATTACTCTTTCTATAAAACCCTTAAGGTAAGTGCTCCGGAAATTCAAAACTCCTTTGCAATGGCACCTATACCGGGAACGGTTACCGAAAGCGGTTTAAATCGCAGCGTAAACAGTACAGTAACCGGTGCGGTAATAATTAAACATGAATCGGATAACTATGAAACTGCAATGAAGTTTATCGATTGGGTGACTTCCGATGACACTCAGGAAAAATATGCTTTCAATTCCGAAATACGAGTGGGTATCTCAGCCAGATTGAATACGGCTAATAAAAAGGTTATGGAGACGATATCGTGGTCTGCCGGAGAGCTTGACGCCCTTGAGACCCAGTGGAGTCAGGTTACACAGATTAAACTATCGCCGGCGTACTATTACATAAGCAGAAACTTAAATAATGCATTCAGAAGGGTTGTTTATCAGTATGAAAACCCAAGTGATGTTATTTACAGATATAGTCGTGAAATAAATTCTGAGCTTGAAAGAAAATACTCGCAGCTTAGATTGGGGGAAAAACATCAGTGAAAAAAATAGGCGATTTCGGTCGCAAATACGGTGCAAGCTATTTAATGCTTGGATGCTGGTTTGTATTCTTTGTGTTTTTTACCCTTATTCCAATAGCAATATCGGTAGTGATATCCTTTACAGATTTTAATATGCTTCAAACACCACAGTTTGTGGGTGTTGATAATTACATCAGGCTTTTGCTTGCAGATGAAATTTTTGTAAAATCACTTGCGAATACTCTGCTGTTTGCGGTTATTACCGGACCTTTAGGATATATTTTGTGTTTCGTTATGGCTTGGTTTATAAATGAGACCGGCAAGATTACAAAACCTATTCTTACTTTTCTATTCTATTCACCTTCTTTGGCAGGAAGTATATACGTAATGTGGACATATGTATTCAGCGATGACTCGTATGGTCTTTTGAACAGCATATTTATGAGTACAGGAATATTGCAGAGTCCTGTACAGTGGCTTACCGACCCTAATTATAATTTTTATGTTGTAATAGTGGTTATTCTTTGGATGAGCATGGGAACAAGCTTTCTTTCCTTTATCGCAGGTTTTCAGTCTCTTAATAAATCATTGTTTGAATCGGCGGCAATAGACGGTTTGCGCAATCGTTGGCAAGAGTTGTGGTATATAACCCTTCCGCAGATGGTTCCGCAGCTTCTTATAGGTGCTGTTCTTACAATTTCAAGTTCTTTTGCAGTAGGCTCTGTGCCGGCAGCACTTACCGGAAACCCAAGTACCGATTATTCGACGCATACTTTGTTGTTGCATATTGAGGACTATGGAAATACTCGCCTTGAGCTTGGTTATGCTTCTGCTACGGCAGTAGTGCTGTTTATTATAATGGTGGTTTCCTGGACGGTAATCAACAGGGCGCTTAGAAGCTTGGGAAAGGATTAGGTGGGATAATGAGTAAAAAACGCCTGAACCGTTCATTAGGAGGTAATATAGCAGTTTCATTGATGCTGTTTATAATGGGTTTGTTTACCGCATTACCTATTTACTTTTCCATTATAAACGCCTTTAAACCCTTAAGTGAGTTATATCTGTTTCCGCCAAGATTTATAGTCTATAATCCTACGATCAACAACTTTGTGGATATCATTTCATTGCAGTCGCAGGCTACGGTACCTACGGAAAGGTATATATTTAATACGGTATTTGTCTCAATTGCAACGACGGCATTATATGTTGTTTTGGCGTCTATGGCTGCATACCCGCTTGCAAAACACGAGTTTCCGATGAAAAATGTAATACATAAGCTTATTGTATTTGCCATTCTTTTCAGTACGCAGGTAACAGCGCTTCCGCAATATATCCTTATGGCGAAAACCGGAATAATAAATACCTATATGGCACTGATTTTTCCGGCTCTCGGCGGATCTTTCGGAGTGTTCTTGGTAATGCAATTTATCGGCTCATTCCCGAACGATGTTATAGAGGCTGCCAGAATAGATGGATGCGGTGAATTGGGTATCTTTTTTAAGATAGTTTTTCCGTCGGTAAAGCCTGCATGGGTTACATTGGCTATTCTTACCTTTATAAGTCAGTGGAATGCAACGGGCAGTCAGTTTATATTTGATGAATCACTTAAAACCTTACCGACAATGATGAGCCAATTAACATCTGCCGGAATTGATCGTGCGGGTGTTTCGGCTGCAATTTCGGTGATATTGATGCTTCCGCCTATGATATCGTTCATATTCAGTCAAAGTAAAGTTGTTGAAACAATGGCATATTCAGGTATTAAAGAATAATGATTATAAAAAGCAAAAGGAGGAGATTTGATTTGTTTAAGAAAATTACCGCTTATATTGCAGCGGTTATTATCTGTACAGGTTCTTTAACCTTAAGCGCACTTCCTTCACCGCTGAATTATCAATATGACGAAAATAACGAGTCTATACCTGCTCCTGAAACGTATACCGCAGCTGCCGTTTATTACGGCACAGATTTTGGAATAGGCGCATTAAATTCACCGTCAGATATATTTGTTGACAAGAGCAATCAAATTTATATTGCCGATACGGGAAATAACCGCATCGTTGTTTTAAATCAAAAATTTGAACATATCAGAACAATTGAAAGAGTAAGCGGAAATGGACTTGAAACCTTTTCAAATCCTATGGGGGTTTATGCTGAGGACGGAATGGTCTATATTTGCGATACGGGCAATGCCCGTGCAATTTCTGTGAATTCCGGTAATGAAATTGTTCGTTATATCACGGGCGCAAATATGGTTTCGGTAAATGAGAATTTTGTTTTTCAGCCTGAAAAAATAATTCTTGATAAAAACAATAACATTCTGATTTCTTCGTCTGCAATTTATCAGGGTATTTTGCGGTTTGACGAGAATAATGAATTCAAGAATTTTTTTGCGCCCAATCAAGTTGAGGCAACATTTGAAACCTTTCTGCTCTCTTTGTTGAAAAGTTTTTTTACAGATGAACAGAAAGAAGGCGTTGCAAAGCAATTGCCGGCTCCGTATAGTAATATTTGTCTTGGCAAAGATAGCTTTATATACGCCACCTCACAAAATGTTGCGGCCGGTCAGGATATAAAATGCCTTAATTCTGCCGGAACCAATACTTTGACGTTTGCCTCTGCCAATTCCGGTAAAACAGTATACGGCGATTATCAGTCGGCATATAAGAACACTACATTTGTAGATATTAATTGCGATATTAACGGTAATATATTGGTTGCCGATAGGCAAACAGGCAGACTGTTTCTTTATGACCAAGAATGTAACCTTATGGCGATTTTCGGCGGCTTGGGCGACCGTGACGGGCAGTTTTCGGAAATTTCCGCAATAGAAAAGATAGGTGAAAGCTATCTTGTTCTTGACAAAATCAAAGGAAGTATTACGGTGTTTTCTCCTACCGAATATATGCAAAAGCTGCTTGAAGCAATGGAGTATTACAGACGGTGCGAATATATTGAGTCTGAGCAGATATGGCAGGAGTTGTTAGAAGCCAATAGCAACCTTCCTCTTGCATATTGCAGCTTGGGAAGATCAAAGTATCATCTTGGTGAATATAAACTTGCAATGGAATATCTTGAAAAAGGCGGAGATACATATTTTTACTCACTTGCACTTAATGAATACAGAAAAGAGTTTGTTCAAAATCATTTTGTCGTTTTAATTGTCGGTGGGGCTTCTGCACTTGCTATAATAATATTTATAATAAGGTGGATCAGAAAGAAACTATCTGAATAGAAAGGAGAAATGTCCGGTGAAAAACACAAAACTTTTTATAAAAGCATTGAAATACAAAATTGTGGGCATTACCAGCAGAGAGACAGCACCTGTTCGGTGGCATAAGTCGTTTTTGCTTTATCCTTTCAAACTTTTTTTTCATCCTATTGAGACATTTAACGACTTGAAATATGAGGGTAAATCCTCAATGATAATTGCTAATGCCATGGCAATACTTTTTTTCATTGTAAGACTTTTGCAACAAACTGCAACCGGCTATCTGTTTATGCCCGGCGGCAATGACGGTGTAAGCCTATTTACCGTTTTTGCAATTTCTATCGGCGCACTGCTCATTTTCACAATATGCAATTGGTCAACAAGCACCCTTGTTGACGGTGAGGGAAGTATGGGGGATATTTGGATTGCATTAACGTATTCTTTGTTGCCGTATATACTTTTTACTTCTTTGAATATAGTGCTTTCATATGTATTTACCACAACCGAGGCAACCTTTTATAACTTCTTTTCATTTTTCGGTTTGGCATGGACGGTGATACTTATATTTTTAGGATTGATGGTGGTTCATCAGTATACGGTTACAAAAACAGTATTTTCGGTATTTGCGACCTTACTGATAATAGTTTGTTTTGTATTTTTACTTCTTTTATTTGTAAGCATTTACCAACAAATATATAGTTTTGTTATGAATATAATCCGTGAAATTATTGTGCGCCGGCTTTAAGCAAGGGGGTGGTAGATAAATGAAAGTTAAACTTATATCCTTGCTTTGTATATTAATGTTATTAATCTCTTCGGCAATCTTAAATATTTCTGCAGATGGCAAGGAACAAGTAAAGCCATATGACTTACAGGTAGACCTATCAGGATATATGGGTATTGCGGATAATTCTTCGGCTGCACTTTACGTTGATGTTAAAACCGCTAATATAATACTTATTGATAAGCAAACAGGGCATAGATGGACAGCATTTCCGGAAAATGTGAATACTGCAGACGCCGATAAGTTTTCCTCAATAATAGGTGTAACATATACTGCGGATGACGGTATTGAAGCAACTGTTCAGGCACCGAGCAGAGAAACCGGTTTTGAAATTAAAAAAATTAAAAACGGAATAAAAACTATCTTCTCGTTTCAATCGGAAAGCACCGGATTTTCGGTACCTATTACTGTAAAACTTAAAGATTCTTACATAGAAATATCGATTGTTTACTCAGAAGTGACTGAAAAGGGAAAAAGCAAGATAACTGATATCGAATTGTTGCCGAATTTAATGTACGGTTCAAATGATCAGAATGGATATGTATTTATTCCGGATGGCAGCGGAGCAGTAATAAATTACTCTGATTCGGTTTCGCGAAAGGACACATATTCCGCACACGTTTACGGTAGCGACCCTTGTCAGGATATTATTTCACCTATTATAACCGATGCCAAAAAAGCCTTGCTGCCGGTTTACGGTGCTGTAAAAGATGATTCAGCGCTTTTTGCCGTGATTACCTCAGGAGATGTTTACGCCGACATCAATGCCGAAATGGCTGAAAATGCGCTTACCGTTTGCAGTAAGTATGTTTACCGCGAACACGATTTGACCGGCATTCAAAGCAGCTCCGGCGGCGAGCGCACGCTTAATATAATTCAATCGGCACCAATAGGCGTTCAACCTACCGTAAGACTGTATATGCTTTCCGGAGAAAATGCAAATTACAGCGGTATGGCAAGAACCTACAGAGATTTTCTTGCTGAAACTAAGGTGTTGGGAAATAAAACAGACGATGCCGTTCCTGCGGTGTCTGTTATGGCATTCGGCGCCGTACCGCAAAAAAAAGTGGTTTTGGGGATACCCGTTACTTCGGTTAAAAAAATTACCGATTTTAACGACCTTACCGTGTTGTATAAGGCTCTTACCGAATCCGGAGGAGCAGCCCCATCATTCTTTCTTTACGGTTTTTTGAGCGGCGGCTATGGAGCGAAAACGATAACAAGCGAGAAATATATTTCAAATCTCGGAGGAAACAAGGGATACAACTCGTTTAAAAGGTTGGCAGGCGCCGATAATGTTTATACGGTATATAATACCGAACGTTCTTACGGCAGGTCGTTCGATTTCTTTAGATTTAAAGATTATATGAGCAGCCTTAATCAAACCGTAGTAAAGCAGCATTATCGTAGGTCGTCAGACGGAAAATGGAATGCAGATCAAGGCTCATGGTCTTTTTATACGGCACAATATCAGCAAAAGCTTTTAAAAAGACTTTTGAAGCAAATCCCGAAAGGCACCGGTATAGTTCTTGAGCATTATGGTGAAGAGCTATTAAGCGACTTTTCCTCTGATAAGGGAGTTACCCGCGGAGCTTATCTAAATTCAATTATCAAAGCTATGGAAAATATAAAAAAGAGTAACATTTCCGTTGCACTTGAATCCGGGAATGCCTGTATAGCGGGAGCGGCAGACGAGCTTTACGGCATACCGCTTGAATCAAGCGGGTTTTCAATAGAAAGCCACAGCGTTCCGTTTTATGCCATGGTTTTTCATTCGTATATTAAGCTTTCATCGGAGCCGGTAAATTTCGAGAGCAAAACAGCTGCGTATGCACTTAAGGCGTTTGAACAGGGCGTGTCCGCAACCTATGCTGTTACGGGGTGCGATCCGTATGAACTTAAAAATACGCGTTTAAACTTCCTTTATAATTCAAAAGTAGATTCTCTTTTAAACAATATGACTGCATACACCGCAGATTATAAGGAAATACACTCAACGCTTGCAAATCAGGCAATTTCCGACCATAAGTATATCGGCGATCTGAGTGTTACCGAATATGAAAACGGTTGGCGAATCGTATGCAACTACAGTGATGAGGAAATTGAGTTTGAAAATCAAAATATCGCGCCTTTAGATTACAAAATCTTTAAATAATTTTTTATGAAAGGAATGTGTTTTTATGAAAAAAACCACAAAATCAACGGCAATCTTATTAGCATTACTCCTTTTAGTTTCGCAAATATTTATCGGAGCCATGGCAGAGAATGAACCTGCGGTTGTTCAAGGAAAAAACATCAATATAGTATCGGGCTCATATTCAAGTTCACAACTTCCGCAGGCAGGATCGTTCTCTGCTGGTAAAGCCACCCTCGGTGAACATTATACAGCAGATAACGATCAGGAGCCGCTTGTGAAGTCGCTTCCCTCCGACCGTTTAACCTACACATGGAATCCGCAATACGGAAACAGTATAGCTGACGCTTATGCGGTGGAAGCCTATAAAAACCAAGCAATTTATAGGTGCTTTTATACTGCTTCTGTAAATAATAATTCAACCTTTAGTGGCTTAGATGGTCTTGTTGATTTGAGTCAACAAGATGTTGGTTTTATGTTCTATATTAAGCTTGGAAAAACAGCAGAGGAAACGAAGCTTTACACAGAACTTCAAACAGTAGGATTTGATGAAAACGGTAATATCAAGCTTAACGGCGAAAATTATGCGCAGGGTTATGTTGCCATGGCAGACAGTACGGCACTTTTCCTTACCGACGGTACTGATAAATGGTTTAGGTCTGACAAAGATGTTACTCTCGGTGTAGGTCCTAAATCAACATCTAAAGCAATAACTATTCCGGCAGGCTTTGAGGGTTGGGTATATATACCCAACGATACGCTTGTTAATAAAACCGCTATTGCAAACTGCAACTATATGCACAGAGTCAATTTGTATTTTGATAAGATTACAACCGAAAATGTAATTGAAATTTCAAATTTAATGACTGTTTCGGCAGATATAAATACTGTGGAAAATTCTGTGGGAATAAAGGTAAACTCAACAACTTACAATTTTGCCGAAAACCGTTGCTATTTTGCAAATTCTCTTTCTTTTGACGGTTTTACGAACTCATACGACGGCTTTTATGATATTGTCGGAAAAGAAGAACAGCTTGCCCAATATTATAAAGGAAACAACAGCTCTTACTGCGTTACAGTAGGTGAAGATAAGTCTGCCGAATTACTTGGAAGCAGCAAGCTTTCTGCAACTCCGTTTACCATAACAGGCTTTACTAACTCAAATTTAAACACAATTTCAGTTTCTCAATTAAGCGAGGGCAGAGGTCGCTTTGAATTCAGCAGCGCCAGCGGTTATCAGACCATGATGAGCGGTAATACCTTGTTTGCCTCTAATGGTTTTACACAGGATTCAACTGATAAGGCTTTGCTGTTTTATGTAAATCATAAAAACGCAACGGAAGAAATCAACTTTAATATTCTTTTTAATTGGTACAGTATCGGTACAAATAAAGAATATTATACTTATAATGCTAATGAAGCTGTGTGGAAAAAGTCTGTAACCACAGTCAGCGGTTACAATTCAGTACAAAATTTATCATCAGACAGCAGTTATTTAACATTGCCGGCAGAATTTACCGGTTGGGTTATGCTGCCTGCAAATTCTTTAAGAACAAATGTAACAGAGCTTAAAAATCTTAGATTTTCTGTTTACAATTTGGGCGACAAAGCCGGAAGCCTCGTTATAGGCGATTTCACTTTAATAGACGATATAGATCCGGCTGTAAATACTGAGGCATTAAACAACAGTGTGTTTGTAAGCACAAATTCAATAGCACTCGGCGGCGATTTTCCGTTTGCCGCAGCGGATACGGTTGCTGCAGTCAAGACAGAGCGGACCTCGGATTACGGTATTTATCAGACTTCTAATCTTAATCAATCAAATATTGCAATTTCGGTTAGCGGAAAAACCGCAACCCTTACTGCAACACAGAAAAGAACAGAGCAGGCAAATTCATCCGGTGAGATTAGTTATGACGGCACTACAAAAACACAGCACTATTATGTTCAGAGTAATGAAATGGCTTTAACTAAAAACGGCTCAATAATGTTTTATGTGAAGAATGATACTGCGGACGATTATAAGTTTGTTACCGGCAGCAATCTTTTCTTGACTGCCCCAAATAAACCGTACTATTTATTAGACAACTGCGCCGATAAATGGATGGAAAAATCCACGGGAAACACAGAATATAAGCTGTGGGGAAGAACAATTGCTCCCATAACCATTCCGAAAGGTTTTGAGGGCTTAGTATCAATTCCGCTTACATCAATTTACAGTGATACGGGTTGTTTAAATGACAGTACAACGAACGGTGCCTTTACAAAATTTAATGACTTTACTGTTTTGACTGCGGCTATGGATGTCGGCACAGTTACTTTTTCCGATATATCGGCGGCTACAACGGTTGCACCCACCCATTTTATAAACGGAGCTTCCTATGAGGGCGTAAACGGCAATATTCCTACGGTTACAGAAAAGGTGACCGGTAATGTCAGCGTGGCAAACGGTGTATTTACAAATGAAAACAATGTTGTTTACTCAACTATTAACGCAAAAGGAACCGTTGCCGAGGGCGGAGCCATAATGCTTTATATAAAAACCGAAAGAGAGTGCAAATTTACCCTTTCGGTAGGAGATATGTCAAACGTTAAGGCGTATGCAACGAACAGGCAGGGATGGATAGGCGTTTCAACTGACGGAATGATTTGCTTGCCTGAAAACTTTGAGGGATGGGTAAAGATTCCGGTTTCAAAAACATTATCCTTCAGCAGAATTAAATTCTACTTTAATTCACTTGCAAACGGTCTTTCGGTTTCAGATATTATGTCGATAAATACAAGCGATGATCTTGATATTATTAACATAGATTTCACGGGCAAAACCGCTTTGTTTTATAAGCAGGGAGACTTTAATAAGGACGAAAATATAAATATATGCGATCTTGTTTATTTAAATGAGAATGCCGATCAGTCGAACAGTGTTATTGACTTGACCGGAGAGGGTACGCAGGACGCATTGTTAAGACGATTTCTTCTGAATCAGTAAGCTGTTCAAAACCGGCAACACCCGCAAGCCGGGTGTTGCCCTTTCGAAAGGAGCTTTTATGAAGGCAAAAATACTATCGGTTTATTTAACTTTACTTATTATTATGTCGGCAATGCTTGTTCCGGAGGTTTTCAGCGCGGCAGACAACACAACGGCATATAATGCAACTCTTCTTGATTTTTATAAAGCCAGCTCTACAAATACCGCATTCGGCGTTACTTCAAAAAGGTATGATAACACCCTTTCCGGAATTAAAAGCACTACTGTTAATTACGGTTGGGCAACTGCCGCTCTTGCGGCAAACACTTCATATGAAGTAAATGCAATGGCCGATATAAGCTTTGATCAGACCTTGGAATATAGTGCGGGCTCTGTTAAAGTATCCTTTAGTAAGTATGTGGATACTCAGGGCAATATACTCGGAACATTAAAAAACGGTAAAGCTTTTGATAACAGCGGCGCCGAAGTCGGAAATATTTACAACCAAGGTGAATTTATTATCACCGAGGGAAGTAAGCGGAATAATGTTACTCCGAATTTTACGGAATTTAAGGAAGATGAAGCCGTTTTATTTTATGTAAAAATGCCATCAGAAGCTCCCGAGTGCGAGTGGCTTTTTCAAATGGTGGGCGCGTCAATGGTAAAAACCAAGGACGGCGGAGAAGATGTAATCTATCCTGCAGTGGGCGCTAACGATTATATCCAAATTAAAAACGGCTCGACCGTTCAGATGCTTGCTCGCGGAAACGATGAGTGGGAAACGGTAAAAACAAACAGGTCTCACATTGACGGAAGACTCGGTCATATTGTTTTTCCGGCAGGCTTTGAGGGTTGGGTGCGTATACCATATAGCAGCTTTTTCAACGCCGGACTTTCAAATTATGTTTACCGTATAAATATCCGCCCCAAAAATCTTGGCGGTGATTATACTGCAGATGGAGTTTCCTTCGGCAGCTTTATGTTTGTAGATAATGGGAATAAGGATCTTCTTAAAGCTGTTGTAACTGAAAGTGAAAACGATAAACGCGTTGCCGACTTAGTTATTGAAAGAGCTCATAACAGTGTAACGGTTTTAGACACGGAAAGTGTAAATTCTGCCGAAGCTGTAGAAAATGAAACCGCGCTTTCAAACGGATATACTTATTTTACGAAAGGCAAATCCGCTTTGCTTAACTTTACTGAGGATAGTTCTGCTAAGCTTAGTACCGGCGGTGCGGTAATTCTTTATGTAAGACAGTCGTTAGGTGAAAATAACAAGCTTTCGTTATTACTTAACGATAAATACGGACTAAAAGGCGAAGAACCCGTTTATCTTTTAAATCGCGGAGAGCGCAAATGGCAAGCCGTTTCGGTTGACGCAGAGGGAAAGGCGGATATTAAAGACGGTTTTGAAGGTTATGTTCTTGCGCCGACATCTTCATTTGATGGCGCAAAGGGAAAGAAAATAGAGTCCTTAAAGGCTTTAACTGATAATGACGGTGTATATTTAGGTACCGTAATGCTTTCAAAAACTGCTGTTACCAACGCTATCGATATTCGTATAGACGGCGAGAAAAACTATATTAACCTTTATAAGAAGGCTTATTATAATTCTTCGGTTATAAACACCGAGGATGCGGCAACAAATACCCTTGCTGATAAAGATTATTATCAGGTTAGCAGCAAAAACAATGATGCTTCTTACAGCCCCGGTATAGATAACGGTTATTATTATGAGTTTTCAGCTGGCGCTGCTGCTAACGGCACATATAAAGAAGAACGCGGCGAGGTTCCGCCGTATACGGCAACTGCGGTAGAATCTGTAAAACACGGAGGTCTTGAAAACAATCCTCCGTTTACAGTTACTTATCCCAAGGCACGACTTTCTGCAACTCCGTTTACCATAACGGGCTTTACCAACTCAAATTTAAATACAATTTCAGTTTCTAAATTGAGCGAGGGCAGAGACTGTTTTGAATTCAGCAGCGCCAGCGGTTATCAGACTATGATAAGCGGTAATACCTTGTTTGCCTCTAATGGTTTTACACAGGATTCAACTGATAAGGCTTTACTGTTTTATGTTGATCATAAAAACGCAACGGAAGAAATCAAGTTTAATATTCTTTTTAATTGGTACAGTATCGGTACAAATAAAGAATATTATACCTATAATTCCAAGGAAGCTGTGTGGAAAAAATCGAAAACCACATCCAGCGGTTACAATTCAGTACAAAATTTATCATCAGACAGCAGTTATTTAACATTACCGGCAGAATTTACAGGGTGGGTTATGCTGCCTGTAAATTCTTTAAGAACAAATGTAACAGAGCTTAAAAATCTTAGATTTTCTGTTTACAATTTGGGTGGCGCAGCCGGAAGCCTCGTTATAGGTGATTTTTATCTTGTTGACAGCATTGATCCTTCTAATGCCTCTGCTTTTGAGAGCAGTATGTTTGTAAGCAACAATTACATTCCGCTTGGAAATGATTTTCCGCTTAATACCGAATCAAAAACTAATTTTGTGATCAGCTCTCCTATAGGGGAGGTTGCCGGATTCAAGCTTTCGGCAGAAGGCGAGTACTCCAATCTTAATTCGGCAATTTCAAACGGAAACACAAGAACGGCGTTATATGTTAATGCCGGGCTTGGCAAAAAAGTAAATGTAAACGGTTCGTTGCTGTTTTATGTTGACCATAGTGACGCTACCGCTCCGATAAATCTTTGTTTGGGTATTAAGAGCGGTTGGTGTCTGAGTCACAGGAATTTGCCGTATTACCGTTTTGATACTACAAAAGGAGAGTGGGAAGCGCTTACCACAACCGATAAAAATTCGTTTGGATTTATGGAAATTCCTGCAGGCTTTAAAGGCTGGATAAGAATACCGATCTCTTCTTTTAAATCCGGTAACAGTACTGAAACGACTGATTTCAATCAAACTATAATCAGAGTATACCCCGATTCCATTGGCGGAAAATACGGTTCATTGGTATTGGGTGCCATAACTTTTCTTGACGAAATAGATAACAGATTCCACATAAAGCAAGGAACGGCGGATAAGCAGGCTATATGTGATGAATCCGTAATTAACAATTCATATAAAATTACTGTTGGCGATTTTCTCGGAGAAAAGTATTATGTTACCGAGGCTCCTGCAGGCACCGGATATACAACCATTAAAACAAATAATACGGCTGTTATAAACGATGGTCAGGCCTTAATGTTTTATGTTGAAAAGCAGGGCATTGTTGCTTCAAGCTTCAGAATTGATCTTGGGGACAGCGGTATGGGATTGACTAACGGTTCTAAATACTTTATGTATGACTGTAACAGCCAGAACTGGAAGGGCGTAGACGCCGGAATTGATGGCAGAATTACCGTAGAGCAAGGTTTCAGCGGTTGGATAAGAATACCGTATTCCAGCTTTTTACATACAGATACCCTTGAAAAAGCAACTTCGGCAATTAGTTTTACAGCGATAAATATTTTGCCTTATGAGCTTGGCGGTAAGTACGGCAATTTGAAAATCGGAACATTTATGGCAGTAAATAACGGGTCAAAAGAGCTTGTCACTATGCGTGTTGATAAAAATGCGGAAGTGCCGATTACTTCAATTAAGGCATATACGGGTTCACAGATCACCTTCGGAGATTTTTACCCTATGGGCGAAAATGCGAGAGCGGTTACATTTGAGCAGACAAAAAAATCACAGCTTTCAAAATATGTTAATTATACTGTCACGGCAAAAGAAAATGATATTGTTATGAATATGAAAAATGCCGTAGAAACGGAGGTATCAACCGGCATTACCCTTTCACAGAGTGAAGCAATACTTTTTTACGTTAACCTTGAAAACAGTGGCGAAAATGCGGTAATTATCGGCAATGAGCTTGAGTTAAATAAAAATGCTGCATATTATTTGCTTGGAATGGGAAATTCCGCCGAGTGGCAAAAAGAGACTGTTGAGAGCAGTAACATTCTTAAACTGCCTGCCGGTTTTGAAGGATGGATAAGAATTCCTGCAGCTTCCTTTAAAAAGCAACCGGAAAATGTGAAAAAATTTGTTTTTGGATTTGAAAAGGTATATGTAAATTCATCTATTCGTTTCGGAAGTTTTATAGTTATCAATAACGGTAAGTATGATTATTCAGATATATATTTCGGCGGCACACAGGTTATTCAAAGCTTGCTTGCTTGCGATTATTCGGCAGGCTTTGTGGTACAGGGTAATTTGAGCCGCTCAGATGATGCGGATGGAAAACTTACGGTAAATAATATAGGAAATATCTTGACGCCGTCTATAAATCAAGGCTATGCATATGAGGTGTCCGCCTCAGGAGAACCTGTAGTCCTTCAAGGCAGCGCCTATGCGCCGAGAACAGTATTTGATATTGATACAGACTATCAGGCAAGGCTTAGCTCTGCGGGCGGAATTATGATGTATATTGAAATGCCGGAAAATGTCGGAAACCGATTTTTCCTTCAGGTAAAAGCAGAGGATTACGGCAGACTTTCCGAAGGCGCTGTATATAGCCTGTTACAAAACGGAGATGCTTATTGGACTACGGTTGCCGCAAATTCAAGTAACGAAATATTGATTCCCGCCGGTTTTAAGGGGTGGGTAAAAATAGATTATAACTCTATTACAACATATGCCGGTGCAGGACTTAAGGGCGCTGTTTCAAAATTGTTTATGAGTTGGCGTAAGGTCGGCGGAAATTACGGTAGCCCGAAGATAGGAACGATAGCTTTTCTTGATTACAGTGCAGACGCCGACAAGCTAAAGCTATACGGTATGGGCGAGATAAATCTTTTCGGCAATAATGTTCCGAAAAAATATGATCGTGACGATGTTGCTGTTTGGGAGTCAGTTAAAATTCCGTTTGACTCATACGATATCAATGAGACTTTTAGTATTAGCACCGCAATTTCATCGGATCATAAGAATGAAGCAAATAGTAAATTTGCTGCAACTGTAATAAATGATATACCGGATGAGAATGACTCGCTTTCGGAGGTTCTTGATGAAAACGGTGAAGCAACCGACCAAAAAACCGGATATTACGATGCGCCGTTCGGAACACGGGGTCTTGAATTTACAAGCTCGGAGTATGTTTGGATACACGGCGATCATTTCCCAAGATTTTCGGTATCAATGCCGTTTTCACTTGAAGGCTCTAAAGGTCTTGTCTTTTACCTTAACATTCCTGAAACAAAGAAAGGTGGTAAGAGCGCGCTCTTCTTCCAGTTAAGAACCTCTGAAAGTAAATATTATTCTGTAAAATACACCGCCGTGATTGCAACTTTACAGGACGGAGCAACTAATTGGTCAAATGTTACGGTTGTCGGTCAGAGAATTAACTTGCCAAGCGGATTTGAAGGATATGTTTATGTACCGCTTTCGGCGCTTGAAACATACAAGGATTCTAAGGGCAAAAATGAAGTGCTTTCCGAATATGAGGTGGTAGACCGTGTGGTATTTGGATTTGGAGAGTTTGGCGGCAGTAATGACGACGGCAGCCTTATTAACAGCCAAAAAGCTTTCTTCGGAGGAATGTGGTTATCGAAAAATGGGGTTTTATCTCATAACGGAGCCTTTGTAGACGGAGCCGATAAGGCAAGAAATGTGTTTACGGGCAAAATAATGAATGCCGACGATATAGCATATAACCCATTTGATGTACCCGGTGATGCAGGATCGTTTTACGATTCGCTTCCGGAAACTACTAATAACGATTACTTTGTGATTCAAGATGAGGTTTCTGGACATTCCTTTAGCGTGGGGTGGGATTTCTTTCCCGGAGCCGACGGATACCGTATTGATGTATATGAGAATTTTGCCGATAAGGATCTTTATAATGTTACATTGTATAAATATTTGAAATCTCTTATTGTTGGCAATAATGTTAATATGGCTTCGGTGGACGGTCTTTCTACGAATACTTATTATACTGTTGTTCTTGTACCTCTGAAAAACGGCCGCGGAATAGCAATATATCCCCCTACTTCGATTTACACGCAGGCGCAGCTTGTGGGTGATATGTTGTATGATATGGATGAGATTTATAAACATCCGTGGTTTAATGAACCAAAAGGGAATGAAGAGGATTATTCATCTGATATAACGGACAGTTCTCAGAATAAAAATAAGGGCGATAAAAAAACACTTATTAAAAGAATTATAAAAAAGAGAAGAAAGCCGACAGACGAGTCTTCCGGTTGGATTATTGCTATAATAGTAATCTCGGCAGTCGTGACGGCAGGCGCGGGGATAACGGTTATTTTATTGCTTAAACGCCGTAAAAAGGTACTCTTGCTTACGGACAGTAAAGACAGGGAAAATACATTAGGGGGAGGAATAAGCGATGAATAAAAGATTAGTTTCAGTTTTACTGTGTTTTGTATTTATGCTTAGTCTTTTTACCGGATGCAGTGACAGCAAAAAGCCAAGCAACCCAAAGCCTGATAATTCATCAAGCAGCAGTACGACATCCGCTGACGACACTTCGTCGGATAATTCCTCTTCCGACAATTCTTCATCTGACAGTTCGCTGTCTTATTCTGAAACAAAAAATACAACTGAGAAAATATCTGTCCCCGCTACTGCACAGCTTACATTTACTGCGCTTCCGGCAGAAAACAGCGTTTTGCTTAACGGTAATCCGGATCGTGGCTGGCGTTCTGAGGAAGATTACGTTGTTCCCGATATCAGTAAGCTTCGCAACGAATCTCAAAACTATACCTATGAAAAGCTTTATTCACGTATAAAGAACGATATATCCATCAATACCGTTAGCGAGAGTGTAACGGTATCCCGCGTATATTTTATAATGTACAATTACAAGAATGAAAAAATCATTCCCGATGAGGCTATAGAATACATAAATACGGTTTGTAAGGTATATAAGGATCTTGGCATAAAAATGTATTTGGGTTTTTACTATATGCACTACAGTACAGATTATACGGGTGTGTCGGAAGCAATCAGAGGCGGTGCAAGAAAAAGCACTATTATATACCACGTAAAAAACTACTACAGTAAGATTTGGGAAAAATGGGAAGAGGCGATTTACAGTGTAGGCGTTAATCTTTTCGGACATTACGGAGAATGGACATCTTTGGGTGATACGCCTTTGGATGACGGAGTGAGCAGAGCGGATTTGACTGCGGAAGAATATCAAAAGCAAGTCAACGAAGGTCTCACAGAGGTTGTTGAATTAGTACTTGATACGGTTCCTAAAGCGTTATACATAAATATGCGTCAACCATATTGGAAAACAATGCTTCTGAGCAAGGACCACCCCCGATATAATCGTGTGGGCTATGCCTGTGATGCGTTTTTTGGAAAAATTTATCCGGATGCAGATATGGGTCAATCTTATTGGAGACCGGGCAATTACGGCGGATATTGGGATGTCGGTATGAAAGAAGCACCGTATGCCATAATGGATGCAGAGCTTTTCACCTCAAGATATTTCAAAGATGAATCAAATTCGTATGTTGATGCTTACAGTTCTATTGAAACCATGTCCGAGTTAAGGCTTTCCACTTTTAGTGCCAACCATTCTTACGGTGATATGTCAATGTACGGCGTTCCTATTGAGCAAACAATCCTTTACGGTTGGAAATGTGAGGAAGTTACGCCTAAAATACTTGATAATATAGGAGTACATTACAGTAATGCGTGGTTTACAGATAAAGATGGCGGCAATGTGCAACGCAATGCTTTCGAGTACATAAGGGATCATCTCGGTTACAGGTTTTCAGCCAAAAATCTTTCGGTGACCGGCGGAACCAAGGCAGGATCAAAGATAAAATTAAATATGTACCTGCAAAACTACGGAATGGCTACAGGTCATAATCTTTCAAGCTACTTTGTAATTTTAGATGAAAATAATAATGTAATATCTAAGGTGCAGGCAGGCAATCCGGAAGATTGGCATCCTACAAATCCTGCCGATTATACCGACCGCACGCTTCTTGTGCATAACGTGAATGCGAACATGACACTTCCGAATAAAACCGGAACTTATAAAATAGCACTTTTGATTACCAACAAGCTTGAACAGACTGCACGACTTGATAATCTGATAGAATATTCTGACGGTTATAATATTCTGCATATGTTCACAATTGATTAAAAAGAAATTGAAGGGAGATTGTTTTATGAAAAAACTTAAAAGCATTTTGTCTTTAATAACTGCGGCTGTTATGATATTTACCATTGCCGCCTGCAGAAAAAAAGACAAAGACGAATGGATATATTCAGAGGAATGGCAAGAAATTACTGATAACAGTAGCGTCGACTCAGAGGACACCATTACCTCCAGTTCGGGTAAAACAGGCGATAAAAAATTTACAAACAGTACGGAGGATCAGGGATTGATCAATTCCGAAAAATTAACTCCGCAGGAAGAGTATTTTTCAAAGGCAAAGCTAAAGGGCACAACTCTTACTGTTGTTGTTGGCAGTGATGAGGATGTAAATAAATATCCCCAAACAAAATACGCATTTGATAAGCTTAAAAATAAATGGGGTATAAATGTTAAAACGGTAGTTTATTCCAACTCTCAGTTACCTAATATGGTGGCAACGCTCGTAGCTTCCGGGAATCCGCCCGATGTAGCGCATGCGGCAAGTACTAACCTTATGCGATATGTATATTCCAATCTTGCGGTTTCTATTGATAAACATATAGTTAAAGAAGATCCGGTTTGGGAAAACGGCGATGCATTTACAGGGTGCGTTTTCAACGGAAAAACCTATGCCATTTCTTGGAGCGGACTTATTGATTCTACGTATTTTGTATGGTACAACAAAACCTACTTAAAGGAAAAGGGCGTTGAAGATCCATATGAGCTTTATAAAGCGGGACAGTGGACAGTAGAAAAGTTTAAATCTGTTGCGCAGGCTTGTAAAACATATGCTGCCAACGGTAAAGATGTTGCGGTAAACGGTGTTGGCACATGGGATTATTCCGTATTTTTAGCCATGAACGGTGCAACCGGTATTAGCGAAACCTCTAATAACAAGTGGCAGGTTACAATTGATACTCCGAATGCTATGAAGGGGCTTCAACTTATAAGCGATCTTGCAAAGGACGGCACCTATGTTGCAAGCGGTGCGGGATTCAAGGATCGTAAATTGGCTATGCACATTGAAAGAGCTCCTAACGCAATAAAGCAGTACGATTTATATAATACTATGAATGACGAAATAGGAATGGTTCCGCTACCTATGGCATCTGACGGAAAATATTATGCTTATACGGTTTCTGACGCTTCGTTCTTCCTTAAAAACGGCAAAAACCCGATAGGTGCTGTTGCCTACCGTTACTATGATCGCCTGTTCCTGCGTCACGCATCAATAGAGGAACAGAAAGCGGCAGGATATGATCCGCTTGAAAAAGTGGCATTTTCGGATGAACACAGAAAAATCGCCGAGGACTTCGTTAATAACAAGTGCGCAAAAATACTTGATGATAAGATATATGCTTTAAGCAATTGGTATTCAGGCAATAACCTCTCTAAAGCCTTTTGGAGCAGCATAATTGTGGATGGAAAACAGCCGGCTCAAGTTGTTGATAGCGCAAAATCGCAGATTTCAAAGTGTCTTAAGGAAACTGTTGGCGTTGGTAATGTTGCTTCTTAATATTCAATTGACTTTCAGTTAAAACAAGGTCTGCTGCAATAAACTTATTGCAGCAGACTAAGAGGAAAATATATTGCGGCTTTAATTTCTTAAAAGGAAATTACAGGAGTAGATAAATGTTTAACGGAAAACTTAAGGCGGTCACATTCAGTTATGATGACGGTGTAACACAGGATATAAGATTACTTGAAATTTTAAATAAAACAGATATTATTAAATAAATAAAAAGGCGGTATAGATATGGAAAAAAAATTAAATAGCGTTAAAATTGCATATATCGGAGGCGGATCGCGTGATTGGGCTTGGGATCTTATGAATGATCTTGCCTTGTCTAAAAAAATTTCGGGTCAGGTTGCTCTTTATGATATTGATTTTGAGGCTGCAAAGCATAATGAGATAATAGGTAACAGAATATGTAATGATAATCCACAGGCTGCAAAATGGGAATACAAAGCCGAGGAAACTATTGATAAAGCACTTACCGGAGCGGATATAGTAGTTATTTCTATTCTTCCCGGAACTTTCGATGAAATGGAATCGGATTTGCATACCCCGGAGAAATACGGCATTTATCAATCGGTCGGAGATACTGTAGGACCCGGAGGAATAATCAGAGCCTTGCGTACAGTACCTATGTATGTAACAATAGCGGAGGCAATTCGCGATAATTGTCCGGAAGCATGGGTAATCAATTATACAAATCCGATGTCTATTTGTGTAAGAACTCTTTATAAAGTCTTTCCGAAAATAAAGGCATTTGGTTGCTGCCACGAAGTTTTCTCGACACAGCGCCTTCTTGCACAGGCACTTGCTGATGTTAAGGGAATTAAGGACGTTGACAGACATGAGATCATAACTAATGTTTACGGCATAAATCATTTTACTTGGATTGATTCTGCACGTTATAACGATATTGATCTTTTTCCTGTATATGCAGAATATATTCGCGGTGTGGAAGAAGGCAAATATGATTGCTATTTTGACTGTGGTGCAGGTGAGCTTGTATTTAATTCACACGAAATGGTTAAAATGGATCTCTTTAAACGTTATGGCATAATTGCCGCAGCCGGTGACCGACATTTGGCAGAGTTTTGTCCTATTGAATGGTATATGAGAGATAAGCAGCAGGTTGAGGACTTCGGATATGCGTTAACTCCTATAAGCTGGAGAAGAGAAAATCTTAAATTCCGTCTCCAAAAAAGCAAACGCCTGTATACCGGTGAGGAAAAATTAAAAATTAAAGAGTCGGGCGAAGAGGGAGTACAGCAAATAGAGGCCATTCTCGGTTGTGGGGATATGATTACTAATGTCAATCTTCCTAATATGGGACAGATACCCAATCTTCCGTTGGATGCGGTTGTTGAAACAAATGCCGTATTCAGAAACGACAGTGTACGCCCGGTTATGGCAGGGAAATTACCGGATGAGTTGTATGCCCTTACAGCTCCCATTGTTGCTGAGCAGGAGATGCTTGTTGAAGCAGGAATAAATAAAGATCTTGAACTTGCATTCAGAGCGTTCTCATGCTCTAACCATATGCCGCTTTCTATTAAGCAGTCGCGTGAGTTGTTTGATGAAATGGTTAACAATACTAAAAAGTATCTTGACGGTTATAAGCTACCGTAAAAAATTTAGGGGGAAAAATATGTATCCTGATATATGGGGAGCCGGAGCACTGTTTGCAGCGTCCGGATTGGATTTTGTTGTTGATTATCATAACCAGCTTGCGGGAATATTGATGGGCGACCGAATAGGTGTGCGATTTTATACCGAACCGTCATCCGAAATATACATATCACTTAAATATGAACAATTTACCAAACTTGTTTGGCAAATTGTTGCATCGGACATAATTTACGGTAAAATGAGTAATGAAAAGGGAGAAAATGCAGAAATCGTATTTTCCTTCGTTTCATCCAACTCTATTATCGGAAAATGCCCCGCAGGTACCTTTAGGGCCATTGTCGGCGAGGAGAAGATAATGAAAGTTACCGATTCCTGTATGACTGACGGACATAGCTTTGATTTGGTACTTAACTCTGATGGTGAGCATGATTATTTTATGTTTTCCTATGATAAAAAGTCACATTATGTTTCAGCATTGGATGTTGAAAAAACAATATTAGAAAAAAAAGCATTTTTTGATAATATTCAAAAGCCTGCAATTAAAAATCAAAGGGTCGCGCGTACGCTTGCCAAAACATTATCTATTATGAAATCGCAGGTTTATTCACCTCAGGGTATGTTTAAACAAAGATGGACAACTCCCGATAGACTGCCACATAAGGCGCTTTGGCTTTGGGATTCTATTTTTCACAGTATAGGCAATTTTTATATTGAACCTACCCTTGCAAGAGACAGTATTTATTCTGTACTTGATTCCGAACTTGAAAATGGTTTTATTCCACATAGAGCGGATCCTGACAAACGTTCCAATATAACACAGCCACCTGTAATTGCTTGGGGTGTTTTGAGTCTTATAAAAAAAACTGGGAAAAAAGAGTGGTTTGAAGACCGTTTAGATAAAATATCGGCCTATCTTGAATGGGATATACGTGAAAGAAGCACACCGGACGGTATGTTCCATTGGTGTATAGAAGACACAGGAGAAAACTGCGCCTGTGCTGAAAGCGGAATGGATAATTCTTCAAGATTCGATGTGATTGTTGAAATGGATCATATTGATTTTACAGGATTCATGCTTAATGAGTACGAGGCAATGATTTCTTTATGTGAAATTTACGGCCGCGACAAAGAAAAGGCCATTTGGGTTGCAAGATATAATCAACTTAAAGAAAAAATGCAAACATTGCTTTGGGACAGTAAGCAAAATTTCTTTTATGACAGAATATGCTCAACAAAGGAATTTTCAAAAGTAAAAAGCATAGCTTCGTATATTCCTCTTTTTGCAGGTGCTTGCACTGAAGAACAAGCAGAGTATCTTGTGAGATCATTAAATGACGAAAAAGATTTTGGAACCCCATTACCATGCCCATCACTTTCTATTACCGATCCGACCTTCGGAACAGATATGTGGCGCGGACCGGTTTGGATAAATTATGTATATTTTATATGCAATGGGCTTATACGATACGGTTATAAAAATCTTGCCAAGAATATTATTAAAAAAGTTGTTTACGAATTAGTGCGTTGGTACGAAAACGAGGGAGTTTTTTTCGAATACTATGATAACAATATGCAAAAAACACCAAAACGGTTAAGGCGTAAAGGTGATCCGGTCGAACCCGGCAATTTGATTATTACTGATCAGTCAATTAGGGATTACGGTTGGTCGGCATCATTATTTGCTGCAATGGTTTACGAGAATCCGGAAATTTTTTAAAGAAGGTTATTAGTGTGATAAATCGTACCGAACACAATAAAATATGGCATAAGGCTCATCTATTATAAATGGCGGATACACAGTGATTTAATCTTCGGTAGTCGCTGGCGGAGATTTTGATTTCTATGCGCACTTAAACTTTAGCGGCAGAATGGAGAATATTATGAAAATTTTAGTGATAGGCGGAGCCGGGCATATGGGTATGCACATGGTACCTATGCTGGTGTCCGAGGGGTATGAGGTTGTAGTTGCAAACTTGCCCGGAGCACCGGCTCCGGATTCCGCAATGTTTGCAGGCGCAAAATTTGTATATTGCAATTCCGGTGACGAAAACGAACTTACGAAAATTGCGAATGCCGAGAATTTTGAGGTAGTTATTGATATACCCGGTACAGCATACAACACATGGAAGGTTTTTAAAGACCGTGCTGAGCATATAATTGCGTGCGGATCATTTTGGATGCTCGGCAAACCAAATGTAATTCCTACACCTGAAATTTTCCAAAATGAAAGTCCTTTTGATTGGGCAAAAAAGCGCTTTGTGCAGATAAGAGAGATACTCTCGGAGTCATATGCCCATAAAGCAGAATTTACTGTTATTCTTCCGTCTAATATATGCGGTCCCGGTAAGATACCGCTTGACTGTTTTGCGGATCGAAGTGCTGAAAATCACAAAGCTCATATGAGGGGTGAAAAGGTTTATTTACCGTCCGGTTCCGATGCGCTAATTATGCCCTGCGATGCAGAGGATCTTTCAAGGCTTTTTGTTCTTGCAGTAAATAACCGTAAAGCTGCAGCCGGACAGATATTCAACGGCGGCACATCTTATGCTCTTACTATGACACAATTTGTAAAGACCTATGCGAAAATTTATAACACTGAAATTCCGATTGAATATATTCCTTGGGACGAATATTTGAAAAAAATCAATCCCAATATAGGGGCTTGGTGGCATTTTTATGCCGATATGTGTCCGGATATTACAAAGGCAAGACAGCTTCTCGGTTACAAGCCGAAATATACCTCTGAACAGGCAATGGAAAGAGCGGTTAATTGGATGCGAGAACAGAAAATTTTAGATTAAGTTAATACTGATAATAGGGTATAAGTAATACATATGAAAAAAAATGCATTCTTCTGTGTTGTTTTGGCAGGAGTTTTTTTCGGGGCATCCTGCATTTTTGTAAATTTATTATCACCATATGGATTTTCACCATTGCAAATGATTGCAATGAGAGGTACTGTGGCGGCAGTTGTTACGGCAATCGCAGTATTCTTTTATAATAAAAAGCTTTATCAAACAGACTTAAAGGGTATTTTACTCGCGGTTTCTTGCGGCATTGGTATATATTTTACATCATCGCTTTATTATATTTCAATGGATAAAACATCGGTTTCTACGGCGGTCGTGCTTATGTATACAGCTCCTATTATTGTAATGTTTTATTCAGTAATTTTTTTAAAAGAAAAATTCACAAAAATTAAGGCAATAGCGGTAATTTCGGTTATTATGGGCTGTTGCTTGGTGTCCGGAATTATAGGCGGCTTTAAGTTTAATACGACAGGGCTTATTATAGGATTACTTTCGGGTGTTGCATATGCTTTTTATAATATTATGACAAAAATCGCAATGAAATATAACTATAATCCGCTTACAATCACGTTATATGGCTTTATTACAATGTGTATATTATCTCTTATTTGTGCAGACATTCCCAGTATGGCAAAATTGACTTTACAAAATCCTCCGGCAATAATTTTACTCATTATAGGTATAGGTATTTTTACATCTGTTTTACCGTATTTCTTACAAACTCTCGGTTTAAAAGAATTACCTGCCGGTGTAGCGTCTTCTCTCGGAATAATAGAGCCGATGTCTGCGACCGTTTTCAGCGTAGTATTTTTTAATGAAAATTTAAGTGTGCTTAATGTTTGCGGAATAATACTGATTTTATTTGCGGTATTTATTCTAAGCAAGACCAAAGAAAATGATTAGGAGAGACTCTGATATGTATACGGTATTAGCAATAATATGCCATCCCGACGATATGGAGTTTTACTGTGCCGGAACCCTCTTGAAATGCAAAGCAAGAGGAGACAGAATCGTTGTGTGCAATCTTTCGAGCGGTAATTTGGGTCATATGACTATAAAACCCGAGGAATTGGTTCTGATTCGTGATTCGGAGGCAAAGGACTCTTGCGATATAGGGGGATTTGAACATATTTACGGCGGCTTTGACGATTTGGATATTTATGAGAATAATAGAGAATCAAGAAATAAGGTTGTAAGAATTATCCGGCAGGTTAATCCTGATTTTATAATTACTCATTATCCTAATGATTATATGTCTGATCATATTGCAACATCAAATCTTGCAAGAGAGGCTGCATATGCCGCTTCAAACCCTTTGTATGCGCCCGAAATAAAGGGAAAAGCCAGACCTATGCCGATATATTATATGCAACCCGAAGGCGGAATAGGATTTTCACCGACGGATTATGTTGATGTTACAGAGTATATGGAGCTGAAATATAAGATGATAAAATGCCATAGGTCACAGTACGAATGGCTCGAAGAGCATGATAATATAGATATGACCGAAGAAATCAGGGTTGTAAGCAAGTATAATGGGTACCAATGCGGAGTAGAATTTGCAGAGAGCTTTGCTCTTTGTATGGCAAGTCCGAAATTAATTACAAAAAGATTGTTGCCTTGATTTGTTGCTTTTACAAAAGGAGTAGTTATGGATAATAAAGTAGCTTGGGGAATTATCGGCGCCGGCGGAATAGCAGACAGAAGAACTCTTCCTGGAATGATGCTGTGCAAAAATGCTTATCCTGCGGCATTGATGGAGGTAGACAAACAAAGAGCAAAAGCATTGGCTGAAAAATACCGTGTTAATGCTTATTATACATCTGTAGAGGAATTACTTGCGGATAAGAATGTTCAAGCAGTTTATATCGCCTCTCCGGTGATATTTCATAAAGAACAGGTGTTAGCTGCGGCAAAGGCCGGCAAACACATTCTTTGTGAAAAACCGCTTTGTCTTACTTCAAAGGATTCGGAGGAGATAACACAGTTCTGTTATAGCCGCGATGTTTTTGCCGCAACCGGTTTTATGATGAGATATCATTCTTTACATAGAAAAATAAAGCAGTTTATAAAGGACGGCAAGATAGGCGATATTGTGTCATGCAGAGCTCAAATGAATTGTTGGTATCCCGGTAATGATGGCGGATGGAGTGGGAAAAAGGCAAAGGCTGGCGGCGGGGCTCTTATTGATATGGGAATACACTGTATAGACCTATTGGAGTATTTGACAAATTCGGTTTGCACACAGGTATTCGCACTTTGCGAAACGAAAACATTTTCTTATGATGTTGAGGATTCCGCTAATACTATTCTTAAATTGTCCAACGGCGCAACAGCATATGTGGATGTCAATTTTAATATTCCCGATAATGCTTGCCCGTGCAGACTTGAAGTATTCGGAACAAAAGGCAGTCTTATTGCAGAGGGTACTATAGGTCAAGAGGAAATAGGTTTACTTAAATGCGTATTCTCGAATCAAAGTGAATATGATGCTGCTCAAAAAAGGATCTCGCTTGAAAAAATAGAATATAGCCCTGAAAACGGTAATCTTTACGAAAAGGAGATATCATCTTTTTCAAATTCAATTCTAAATGGTTGCGCTGTAGAGGTTCCCATGAAAAGTGCCGCACATGCCCAGCGGGTTGTAGAAGCGGCATATAAATCATCTGAAACATTGTCTGCAATAGCAATAAACGATTAGGGGGCGTAGCCATGTCGGTAAGGAGCACTTATGCACCAAAGATAATAGATGGGGCTGAAATAAACTCTATTATAAACGATGAGGAGTTTTTCGGTAAGGGAAGTATGTATGCACACGTACGTCTTGAAAAGGGTGGAAGTGTAAAATGGCATATTCACACAAACGAGATAGAATATTACTACATCCTTTCGGGTACAGGTGTTTTTACAAACAGTGACAAAACACAACAAAAAATAAAGGCGGGTGATGTTTGTACTATGCAACCTAATGGGGGTCATGCGATTGCTCAAATGGGTGATGTCTCTTTGGAATTTATGGCTCTTACGATTTATATTGCCTGAGATTATGGTAGATAACTTTAGTGTAACTATGTAAAACAAAAGGAGCGTAAGGTTATGAATATATTAGCAATTGGATGCCATCCCGGCGATATTGAAATTGCGTGTTCCGGAACATTGGCAAAATGTGTTAAACGCGGCGATAAAGTTATTGTATGTCATGTGTCAAACGGAAATTTAGGGCATGGTGCGACCTCGCGGGATGAATTAACCGAAATACGTGAGAATGAGGTTAAAAAAGCCGGTAGTTTGGCGGGAATAGAGGTTATATCCGCTGAATTTAATGACTTTGATATTTATGACGGTAACAAGAGGGCACGAGATAAGATAGTTGATATAATAAGATATGCGCAGCCTGATCTTATAATTACACATAATCCAAAGGATTATATGCCTGACCATACCGCAGTTTCAAGGCTCGTGTTTGATGCGTCGTTTGCTGCTACGTTGCCTAATTATTATTATTCAAAATATTACAGTAACAGAAATGATCCACCAGCAAAATTAGTGCCTATATATTATATGGATACACTTGCGGGTGTTGGTTTTAATCCTACTGAATTTGTTGACATCACCGAAGAAATAAATTTGAAAATAAAAATGCTTGAATGTCACGAAAGCCAGTTGGTTTGGATGCGCAAGCACTACGGTATAGACTTTGCGGATATGGTTAAAACCTGTTCAAGATACAGGGGCTATCAGTGCGGAGCGGAATACGCGGAAGGATTTCGCCAATGCAATGTTTATTTAAAATGTACAACAAAAAGGCTTTTGCCTTAAAATTTAAAGGAGATTGTTAATTATGGATTTTATGAGCACGGTTAAGGGTTCTTTACTTGAGGGATTTTATCCCGCAGGCTGGGATATGGCTAAGATTGACGCCTGCTGCGAAAAGGGTGTTGAACGCGAAAAGTTCTGGAATGAAAAATTCAGCCCGACCGAGTGTACGTGCATTAACGACTTTGATACGTTTATGGGGCACGAAATAGCTATGCAGGTTAAGGAAACATATGAACAGGGCAGAAAGCTTGCAATTATACTGCCCGTAGGACCTATGGGAATGTATAAATGGGCGGCGTATTTCCTTAATGAATGGAAAATACCGTGCGGTCATGTTACCACCTTCAATATGGACGAATGGGCTGACGGTGAGGGAAACACCCTTTCAAGCGATAATCCGGCGTCTTTTGAATACAGTATGAAGGAAGCGTTTTTCGGTAAGCTTAACAGCACCGTGCCGGAAAATCAGCGCAATTTCGCAACAAAAACAAATCTTCCTACATACCCTGAGAAAATTGCGGCATTAAAGGCAGAGGGCGCAAAGCTTGTTTTGGTTTACGGAATCGGGCGTATGTGCCATATTGCTTTTTGGGAGCCGCATTTTGCCGCGGATTACAAAAATGAGGACGAGTGGAAAAAAGCTCCTTACCGCCTTGGTGCAAAGCTGCACCCGCTCACCATTGAGCAGAACGCCATTACAAGCTTTAAAAGCAGAACAACGCTTGTGCCATGTCGTGCCAATACAATAGGACCCGCTTTGTTTTTGCAGGCGGATTACGCAATCGGCGGTGCCGACGGTGCATTAGGCAGAGGAATGGGCTGGCAGGGAATGAGCTTTTTAACAACGCTCCATTACGGACCGGATATGCATATCACCTCAACCTTTATTCCGACATTACCGGGCAGGCTCTTTTACTTAAAAGAACTTGCAGGTCCTTTAACTGCGGAGTGCAACTGATGAAAAATGAAGGTATTGCGGTTGCGGGCAGTATACTTGCAGATGTTATAAATACGGTATCAAAGTATCCGAAAGAGGGAGAACTTACCCGGATTTGTAAGGTATCAAGAGCCGTCGGGGGCTGTGTGCCGAATGTTGCCATAGACCTTAAAAGGTTATGCCCTGATTTAGACGTTATGGCTGCCGCCGAAGAAATGCGTTCCCTATAATTATAGGTACGGCGGAAGTTTCTGCCGACAATTTGCCCCTCCGGCCTCGGTCGTTTGGGTGCAAATTTATGACAGCGGTTTCGGCAGAGATACTTTTGATAACCATTTGAATCTTTGCCGTAACGATAAAATGAATGATTGTTGTTGCATTTCTGGTATCTAATGTGATATGATTGCATCAGAGAACCTTTCTTTCCTTCTTTTGGGAGTAGATGTGTTTTGTAGTGAAACCATTATACCAAAAGGGATGAGAGGTTCTCAACTTTCATTTAAGTTTACAATACGGAATCTTAGGTTAGGTTGATACTTATGAAAAAAAGGCATTCTTCTGTGTCGTTTTAGCTGGAATTTTTTTAGGAACATCCTGCATTTTTGCAAATTTATTATCACCGTATGGTTTTTCACCATTGCAAATGACTGCAATGGGAAGTACTGTGGCGGCAGTCGTTATGGCAATCGCAGTATTCTTTTATGACAAAAAGCTTTATAAAACAGATTTAAAAGGCATTTTGCTTGCGGTTTGTTGCGGCATTGGCATATATTTTACATCATCGTTTTATTTAATTTCAATGGAAAAAACATCGGCTTCTACGGCGTCTGTGCTTACGTATACTTCTCCTATTATAGTAATGTTTTATTCAGTAATTTTTTTAAAAGAAAAATTCACAAAAATTAAGGCAATATCAGTAATTTCGGTTATTTTGGGCTGCTGCTTGGTATCCGGAGTTATAGGCGGATTTAAGTTTAATACGGCAGGGCTTATTATAGGATTACTTTCGGGTGTTGCATATGCTTTTTATAATATTATAACAAAAATCGCAATGAAATATAACTATAACCCGCTTACAATCACATTATATTGCTTTATTACAATGTGTATATTAGCTCTTATTTGTGCAGACATTCCCAATATGGCAAAATTGACTTTACAAAATCCTCCGGTAATAGTTTTACTCATTATAGGTCTGGGGATTTTTCCAACTGTTTTACCGTATTTCCTACAAACTCTCGGTTTAAAAGAATTACCTGCCGGTGTAGCGTCTTCTCTCGGAATAATAGAGCCGATGTCTGCGACCGTTTTCAGCGTAGTATTTTTTAATGAAAATTTAAGTGTGCTTAATGTTTGCGGAATAATACTGATTTTATTTGCGGTATTTATTCTAAGCAAGACCAAAGAAAATGATTAGGAGAGACTCTGATATGTATACGGTATTAGCATAATATGCCATCCTGACGATATCTTGAAACACGAAATAAAAGTGTGGAACATATAAAGGTTGCCATTAAGGAAAAAATTTCTCTTTTTGGTTCACAGAATAAAGTGAAAACACCATTGAAATCTGAACCCATTGTGGTTGGACAGCAATGGTGTTTTTTATTATAAAATCCAGCGTTTATGCAACTTTTCGATGCCACATTTTCTTTTTACCGTTCGAACTCAAAACAGAAAATGCACGAAATTCATAAGTTGAATTACTTAAAAAACCTTTTTGAACCCCATGGTCTATTTGTATTCATCTTTTAAGTTTGAGGAAGATGGGGGGAGTATCAAAATAATTTTAGTATGCGGTGGAAATTCTTTTAAAAATATGGTATAATGCAGATAATAAAACAATACTGCGAGGTAAACATGAAAAATAAACAGCCTCCTTTTCAAATTACGAATAAAATCATTGATGATGTCGCGGAAATTTCCGAACAGATAGGCAGACTTTCTGCTCACAATCATCTTTCCGTAAATCCTAATCTGCGCCGAACCAACCGCATTCGTACTATTTACGGCTCACTTGCTATTGAGCAAAACACCCTAAGCCTTGAACAGGTTACAGCCGTTCTGAACGGCAAGCATGTTTTAGCTCCGCCCAAGGATATTGCCGAGGTCAAAAACGCCTATGAGATTTACGAGCGCTTGGACGAGCTTGACCCTTATTCCGTGGATGATTTGCTGACGGCGCACGGAATTATGACGCGCGGACTGGTGGTTGAGTCCGGTATGTTTCGTACAAGACCCGTTGGTGTTGTAAATCAGGATGGACAGGTTGTGCATCTTGGTACATTGCCGCAGTATGTTCCGGATTTAGTTGTGGAACTTTTGGATTGGACAAAGCACAGCGATTTGCATATACTGATTAAAAGCTGTGTGTTCCATTATGAATTTGAATTGATACATCCATTCGCAGACGGTAACGGCCGCGTCGGTCGGCTTTGGCATACGCTGTTGCTCTCAAAATGGAATCCGACATTTGCATGGCTGCCGGTTGAGTCCATTATCCATGACCGCCAGCAGGAATACTACAACGCTATCAACATAAGCAATGACACAGGAGAGTCAACTGCATTTATTGAATTTATGCTTTCCGCTATCAAGGCATCACTCGTTGATGCGGCTAAAATGAGCGATGATATGAGCGGTGAAAAACCGGATAAAAAAACCGTGCGTTTACAGAAGATTGAGCAGTTTTTGCAGACTCACGAATACATTATGAACGCCGATGTGCGGGAGTTATGCGGCGTGTCGGCAGCAACAGCAAACAGAATATTGGCAGGGTTGACAGAAGCGGGAGTACTCAAAAAATACCGTATAAACGGATATTGGAAATATAAATCGGCAAAAAATAATCTATGAAAACAGCGAGAGTTTATTTGTCAAAGAGAAACCAAAGTGAAAGTTTGGGGTTATATGCAAAATCGGTGAAAAATCTTTTCCGTAGTCTTGCCGTTTTTTATTTTTTGGCTGTAATTTTACCGCCGCTTAAAATTCATTTTCAAATATGGTTGTTTCTTTATTCACTTCTTGATATTTGAATTTATTTATATCAACTCATTTAAAACATTATAACAATTCAAAAAGATGTCGGTGAATGTCGTTTTTGTTTCATGCATAATACTCTTGAGAAAAGGAGTATTATAAAAATGAGCTTTTTGCATGAATTGTTTTCTGCCGGAGTGTGGGGAGAGAAAACACCGACGGCACCGCAATGGAAAAAATGGATACATCGCAATTTAAGCGATAATCATTGTCCGGAATGTCTAAAATTGCATGAATGTTGGTTTTTAAAGGAGAAAGCTCCCAGATGGCCGCATCATCCATTTTGTCATTGTCTATTAGAAGATATTCCGTATAACGATGTTTTAACAAAATGTTCGTGCAAATGCCCGTATGAAAAGTTTGATCCATATTTATTCGATCCTGAAAACTCTTATAAACATGGTAAAAGCGCAATGTTGGAAAGTTGGGGATACTCTGTACGCGATTCATCTTATTTGAAAGAAGAAATTGAAAAACAAGGTTTGGAAAAGTATAAAAACGGAAATTACACAATAGGTTTATTAAATGAATATGGACAAAGAATAAGCATTAGGGTTGAGTTGCCGCGAAAAAACGGTGATGGCACCGTCTCTTTTATTACAGGTTGGATGGTAAATCCCAACGGACTAATACAATTAAATACACCGTTTGTAGGGAAATAATATGAAATATCTTGATTGTGTCGAAGTTATTGTTGAAAAAGAAAAATATGCAAAATATGGAGTACACAAAGGAATGCAGGGCGTTATTTGGTTAGAAGAATCAATTGACGGAACTTGGGATGTTTTTTTTGACTTATTAGGTGAGCAAGCTCCGATTGGTGATATCGCCATTAAGGAGGAAGATTTGAAACCTATTCCTAAAATTGATGTGAGACTTAACGAACAAATAAAAGCTAAATTCGGTGATTAAAATTTTGTATAGACAATACAATCGAGTCTTCTTTAGATATTGTGTAAACCTCCGAGATGGTATAAAATAGAAATATCAAATTGGAGGTTATTATTATGC